>JAICHI010000001.1 GCA_025922735.1 Nitrososphaeraceae archaeon
AGGCGCAACAGGCTGAATTCTCAGGAGATTTCAAAAAGGAGCAAAAGCATACAAGAATTTGTAATAAGCAGCAAAGAGTTCCAGCGGGCCAAGGTTATTGGAATATACTTTGCATTTGGTTCTGAGGTAACTACAGAATTGATAATCGAGCGTGCAAAAATACTGGGTAAAAAGATCGCGCTGCCAAGAGTCGAAGAACACAAGATCACATTTTATGAACTGTCATCGACAAGATCCTTAATTAGGGGCAGATTCGGTATTATGGAACCTCCGCCATATGGGTGGATAAGCGAGATCCATATGCTTGTTGCGCCTGGCATTGCTTTTGACAAGAAGGGCAACCGCCTTGGATATGGTAAGGGATTCTATGACAAGTTCCTGTCGGATAAGCGAATGTTTTCTATCGGGCTTGCGTACGGGTTTCAAATGCTTGAGAATCTACCACATGATGCGCATGACAAAAGACTGGACGCAATCGCTAGCGAAGATGGCCTCCATTACACTAGCGGCCTATAGCCCTTCTTGCAATATCTGTCCTGTAATGCTGGTCGTTTTCTCCCCATCGTATTTTCCCGACAGCGGAGTAGACATTGTCTATCGCCTTCCTTGCATCCTCTCCAAGTGCAGTTACCCCTAATACACGTCCGCCATTAGTCACAATCCTGCCCTGAGAGTCCCTTGCCGTCCCAGCATGGAAAACCATAACATGTTGCCCAAATTCAGAGTTAAGACCCTCTATAACTTTGCCCTTTTCATAGCTGCCTGGATACCCCCTTGAGGCCATTATCACACATACGGCGGTCTGATTCTTCCATTCGATCTTGGGCATTGACTCGAGTCGCCCATCCACTGCGGCATCGAAGTACTCATAGAGGTCGGACTTCATCCTCATTATTATGGGCTGGCACTCTGGATCGCCCATCCTTACGTTGAATTCAAGCACGTAGGGTTTTTTTGTGTTTTCGTCAACCATTATGCCGGCATAGAGGAAGCCCTTGAATGGAGTGCCGCGGTTACTTAGTGCATTCATAGCTGGCTGCATCACATCTTTTACTATCTTTTCATGAAGGTCGCTGTCAATCACTGGCGGAGGAGAATAGGCTCCCATGCCACCCGTGTTGGGGCCTTTGTCATCATCAAATATCCGCTTGTGATCTTGGCTTGGAGCAAGAGGCATTATTGTTTTGCCATCGCACAGAGCAATGAACGATGCTTCTTCGCCAGAAAGCCGCTCTTCAATGACTACTTTAGTGCCTGCAGCGCCAAACTCCTTTTTGGTCATCATGCTCTCAATCACTGCAATAGCTTGGTCGGCGCCGTCACACACTACTACACCTTTGCCTGCTGCAAGGCCGTCGGCCTTGATTACTAGCGGTCTGCTCTGCCTGACGACATAGTCCTTGGCCTTTTGTGGATCAGAGAATATTGCAAATTCAGGAGTCCGAATACCCGTATCATGCATGAACTCTTTGGCAAAAGCCTTGCTGGTTTCAAGCTTGGCTGGCTCTTTCCTGGGCCCGAAAATACGCAGACCTTCTTTTTCAAAGGCATCAACAATTCCAAGCGAGAGAGGCTCTTCAGGACCCACAACAGTCAGCAGGTTGTTTTGGTGCTTTGCAAATGACACCAATTTGTCGATGTCATTGTGCTTGATATCGATATTTTCAGATGTACCTCCATTGCCGGGAGCAAAATAGATCTTGCTTACGTGCTTGCTCTGTGCAATCTTCCAACCAAGAGCATGCTCCCTGCTCCCAAAGCCAACAATAAGAACGTTGTCAGATGCCACAAAGATGGCAAAAAACAGTCGGCTAATAAATTGTATGATTATGATTCTCCTACTTTTTTCGTTTCCCCTTTTAAGCAATATGCGTGTCTATTGTGCATGAGCTCAGAGCAGGCTGCATCTGATAGAGGGCGCGCTAGACGAGGCCTTGCGTCTGCCAATGAAGAGACGAGGCAACGAGTAGCACGGAAAGGAGGCATTGCGCCGCACCAGAAGAGGGGTCTGGCCGCGGCAAATTCGGACACAAGATTAAGGGTCGCCAAGGCAGGTGGAGAAGCGCGGGCAAATGATAGAGAAGGCCTCAGTGAGGCAGGAAGGCGGGGCGGCGAAGTCGTTAAGGAGCGCTATGGCGCAGAATTTTATCGGGAAATAGGAGAAAAGGGCGGCGGAGCTGTTAAGGAGCGCTATGGCGCAGAATTTTACAGTGAGATTGGCAAGCGGGGCGGTGAGACTGTCAAGCAGGAGCGCGGAGCAGAGTACTACAGCACTATTGGAAGAAAGGGTGGCGAAGCAAGGACAACATTAGAAAAGGCTGAAGGGCACCAGAATCAACAACAACAACAGCAGCCATCTGATACTACACAGCCAACGACTACCAATACTCAGGTATCAACTACGGCCTAGGACGCTTATGTTATCATCTGCAACTGCCTGTAATAGTTGAGTGTAATCACTGTCATCAAACTCAATAGCTGTGAATCCTCTTTGTTGTATAGTTTTTCTGACGCTCTTTAGATGGTAGCAATCCTGTCCACCTGACAGAGTAGTAAAATAAAAGTCCTTGCAGGAGCAAAAGCCAAGTTCTGGATCTGTCCAGTATTCATTGTCTCTACCTATGACAACCCATAACTTTTTGCCGCTTGGCAGAAACAACATCTGCTTGACACTACCCTGCCTTACTGTATAGTCCATTCTCGACTGCACGACTAACTTATTTGCCTGATCGGCAGTATAAAAAGTGTGAAGATACGGCCTATTCATCCCCACGCTGCAATATTGCTAGAAGATGCAGGCAGAAAATACATTACAGTATCTGACTTGCACATCGGGCTTGAAGCAGACCTGTTGGCAAAGGGGATAACAGTCAGCCCAGGCCTTGTTTCTGATATGATTGCTGAGCTATTGGATCTTGTCCAGTCAGAGCATGCAGATGGCATTATACTGCTAGGCGACATCAAGCACACGGTTGGTGCAATAAGCAGACAAGAGTGGAATACTGTGCCGGTGTTCTTGAAGCAGCTGTCAGCCAAGGCGGATGTCTACCTTGTGCCAGGCAATCACGATGGCAACATTGGACACCTAGTTCCAATGAATGTAAACATGATAACCAGCAAGGGGATGACACTTGACGATACGCTTTTGGTGCACGGCCATAGTATGCCTTCTGATGTTAGAGGACGTGTCAAGCGAATAGTGATGGGACATATACATCCTGCATTTTTGAAAAAAGGGAGTGTGTTAAACGGAGAGCGGGTATGGCTATATATTCAGGCAAGAAAGGAAGATATTTTTGCGGAGAAGGGAATACTTGACATTGTAGTGGTACCAACCTTTAATCCATATCTTTATACCACTGGCGAAAAGTTATATCATAAGTCCATTTCACCCATACTCACAAGAGTGATGCAACATGGCGTGAAGAAATGCATCGTTGTAACGCTTGATGGCTCGATTATAGGCGATGCAGCACTCCTTCCACACATTTTATAAATATGTATACGGTATTTTCACCGCAACAGGTCGGGGGTTATTATAGTCACAGCTATTCCTGCCTTCTACAATGCAATCTTCCATTTTGTCTATGGTATCTTGCTTGGAGCTTGGCAAAATCATCATCATCTTTATAATGTCTTTAAGCAACAGCATGTATCTCTCAGATACTAATCTGATGAGCACGACAAGATTTTTGACCAAAGCTCTTTAATTGATTTCTTCAATTATGCGCTTGACAAAGGTTATTCCTCTTATGTCCCACAGTGGAAATGCACCCTCAAATGAAAGAAACTAAGTCCATGGCATAATGGTCATGTTAACTAGAATCAACCAAAGGATATAACCTATCAGTCATGATCGAAACTCTTTAGGCTTTCTGGTTATTCCAGCCTGATGTAGCTTTTAAGTGGCATTATGGTGGGGGTGTTATCACGCAGCCACTGGAGTGTCTTGATAAATGAGCTTGCTGCTTCAAATGTCGTTAAAACAGGTATGCCCATTTCAACTGCTTTTCTTCTTATCTGGTACTCGTCATAGAGCATGCCCACATACTTTTCAATCGTAGACGTGGCTGGAATATTTATGATAAAGTTGATCTTGCGTTCGTACAATAGGTCAGCGATATTGGGCTTGCGATCTGGCTCGCTTATCTTGTAGACTAGCTGTATGTCATTAAAGTTATTATTCTCTAAAAATTCTGCTGTATGCTCCGTAGCCATAATTTGGAAATTCATGGACTTAATGAGCGATATTATAGGCAGCAGTTTCTCTTTGTTCTTTTGTCCACCCACGGTTATTAGTGCCGATCCTGACAGTGGCAGAGAATAGCCGGCCGCCATGTATGCTTTGGACAATGCATCATAGAAACTATTGCCAAAGCATGCAACTTCGCCAGTTGACTGCATCTCTACTCCAAGAACCACATCTGAACCTTCAAGTTGCATGAACGAGAACTGAGGCACTTTGATTCCAAAGCCCGTCGTCTTGAGCCACAGGTCCCTAGCAGTAGACGGAAGCCGCTTGCCAATCATCGCCTTTGCCGCAAGGTTGATGATATTATAGCCTACAAACTTGGATACAAAAGGCATCGAGCGCGATGCCCTAACATTTGCCTCTATCACCAGCACTTCTTCATCCTTAATCAGATATTGGATGTTAAAGGGGCCTTTGACATTAAGCGCCTTGCCTATCCTGACGCTGTAGTCTGTGATGGTGTCGATTGTCTTCCTATCGAGCCGCCAAGGAGGTATACTCATTATTGCATCGCCAGAGTGGACACCCGCATTGTCGACGTGTTCAATAATAGAGCCAATGATAACTTCATTGCTGTCTGACACTGCATCTACTTCGACCTCTGCAGCATCCTGGAGAAACTTGCTAATGACAACTGGATGATCTGGACTGATGTTTGTTGCATCTGTCAAAAAGCCCTCTAGTTGCTGCTCGCCCCATACTACCTTCATTGCCGCACCTGAAAGTACATAGGACGGCCTGACAAGCACAGGATAACCGACAGTGTCTGCAAATTCCTTAGCTTCAGCAAGTGAGGTGAATTTTCTCCACGCTGGTTGCTTTATCTTAAGTAAATCGAGCAACTGTCCGAACTTGGCCCTGTCTTCTGCCCTATCAACATTTTCGCTGCTCGTGCCGACGATTTTGATACCGCATTTTGCCAACTTGGGTGTTAGGTTGTTTGCCGTCTGACCACCTACACATGTGACCACTCCCGTTGGCCTTTCCTTCTCACAGATGTCCAGCACACGCTCTAGCGTCAACTCTTCAAAGTAGAGCCTGTCGCAGATATCATAATCCGTTGAAACTGTTTCTGGGTTGCAATTAATGACTGAAATTTCCTTGACCCCATTTTCCTTGAGGCCCCACACTGTGTTGACAGTTCCCCAGTCAAATTCGACGCTGCTTCCAATCCTGTAGGGGCCAGCGCCGAGCACTATCATCCTGTTCTTGTTGCTGTCCTTCACTTTGACGTCGTCGGTCTCGCCTCCGTACGACAAATAGAGATAGTTGGTCTTGGCTGGCCATTCTGCAGCCAGCGTGTCTATCTGCTTTACGGCTGGTCTGATGTTAAATTGCTTCCGCAGGCTACGAACCTGCATCTCCTCAAGATTGAGGCAGCGCGCCAGCTGCTTGTCTGAAAATCCCATCTTTTTCGCCTTCCTTATCAGCTGCTCGTCAAAGCTGTTGGATTTATGCAGGATGTTATCTTCCATATCGACTATGTTCTTTATTTTGAGCAAAAACCATGGGTCGATTCCTGACAGTTGATTGATGCGTGCAATCGTCAAGCCAGCCTTTATGGACTCAACGACTGCAAATATTATCTCGTCAGTTGGATGAATGAGCGCCAGCTCGATTCTTTCAATGTCTTCCGCCGTAGGCTGAGGCAACAAATTTGCATTTGAGACAAGGCCGTCTTTGCCAATGTCGCACATCCTAACTGCCTTTTGCACCACTTCTTCAAAGGTTCTGCCAATAGCCATCACTTCACCCACCGACTTCATTGTGCTGCCAAGCTTGCGCTTAACAAGCTCAAACTTTGAGAAGTCCCACCGCGGCATTTTGAGCACAACGTAATCAAGCGATGGTTCAAAGCATGCAGTCGTGACTTTTGTGATCTTGTTGATGAGTTCAGGCATTGAATACCCAAGGGCGATTTTGGCCGCCATGTACGCAAGAGGGTAGCCGGTTGCCTTGCTTGCAAGGGCCGACGAACGAGACAGTCTTGCATTTATTTCGATAGCGGCAAACTGTTCTGATGTTGGATCAAGGGCAAACTGGATGTTACACTCACCAACAATGTTACAGTAGCTGGTCGCCCTAATGGCAGCTGAGCGCAGCATATGATATTCATAGTTGTTGAGCGTCTGGGATGGTGCGATGACGATGTTATCGCCGGTGTGGACACGCATTGCAAGAATATTTTCCATGTTACATACGATAACACTGTTGCCCTTGTAATCGCGCATAACCTCGTACTCAATTTGCTTCCAGTGCCCGACATAACGCTCTATCAAAACTTGATGAACCATGCTGAGATTAAGACCTCGCTGCACAATTTCCTGCAGTTCGTATTCATTGTGTGCGACACCACCACCTCTGCCACCCAACGTGTACGCTACTCTGATAATGACCGGGTAGCCAATGTCTTTGGCTGCCATGGACGCTTCCTGTAGCGAATTGACTGCAAAACTCTGCAACACTGGCACGTCGCTCTTTATCATGGCTTCCTTGAACTGCTGTCTGTCTTCGGTGATGTTGATGCCTTTGATGGAGGTGCCAAGAACCTTTACGTCATATTTTTGGAGGATGCCCTGCTCATGCAGTGAGACACCGCAGTTGAGGGCTGTCTGGCCACCAAAGCCCAACATTATAGAATCGGGCCGCTCTGCCTCGATAACCCTCTCCACGTAGCTCGTATTTATTGGAATAGGGTACACCTTGTCTGCAAAGCGCGTGTCAGTCTGGATAGTCGCAATGTTAGGATTTATTAGAATGCTCTTGATTTCCTCCTCGGCTAGTGCCTTAAGGCATTGGGAACCGGAGTAGTCGAATTTGCGGCCAGTTCTTATTGTTGCTGGCTTTCGCCTGCCTCTCCAATCTTGATTGCCCCGCTTCCGAGGACAAGGACTTTCTTTATCGTTTCATTTCTTGGCGATCTTTCTCCCCCCTTTTTTTCTATTTACTACAAATTTTTTCAACGGCTTAGTTGTCTTTTTCACAGATTGCAGCTCTGCAGCTTCTGCTGTTGCATTTGTTTCGTCCCTCATAGCATTGGAAATAATTTCTCTAAACCTGTCGAAGACAAACATACAATCATAGGGACCCGGAGACGCTTCGGGATGAAACTGGACAGCAATTATCGGTTTGCTCTTGTGCTCAAACCCTTCAACTGTATTATCATCGGCATTTGAGAACCAAACCTTAAAGCCTGTCTTGGCAAGGCTCTTTGGGTCGATCCCATAGCCGTGGTTCTGGCTAGTCACGTATACCTGGTTGTTGCGCATATTCACGCACGGCTTATTCTGACCCCTGTGGCCGAATCTCAACTTATAAGTGTTGGCGCCACCTGCAAGGGCAAGGATCTGGTTGCCAAGACAGATGCCAAGAGTCGGAGTAGATGTGTCGATCAGCTTTGAAGCAGTCTTGATTGTGCTAGTGCAGACCTTGGGGTCGCCCGGTCCATTGCTTATCACCACTCCCTTTGGGTTATACGACATTGTTTGCTCATACGTTACATGCCAAGGCAGCCTGACAACCCTATATCCCGTGCGCATGATGTTGCGTATGATGCTATATTTCACGCCGGTGTCAAGCACCACTACGCAGTCCTTGCTCTTGTCGCCATACTCTTGAGCCCCATTTGTCGAGACCTCTGGCATAAAGTTCAATCCCTCATACCTAGCACTAGCAAGCATCTTCTTCAAGAGGGATTCATTAATGGCATTTTCAGACACAATAATTACGCCCATCATTACTCCATGCACTCTTAACTTTTTCGTCAGCTCTCTCGTGTCGATATTATAGATCCCCGGCACCTTTTCCTCGTAAAGCCATTGATCGAGTGTCTTTGTGCAGCTCCAGTGGCTTGCAATGTCAGACAGATCGTGAATAATCAGTCCTTTGACCTGAATCCTATCTGACTCAAAGAACTTGGGCAGACCGTACTCGTCCTTTATGTCATAGCTTGGGACGCCATAGTTACCCACAAGTGGATAGGTAAGGCACAATATCTGACCCCTGTAAGAAGGGTCAGTCAGGGTTTCTGTATAGCCGACCATGCCAGTGTTGAACACTACTTCGCCAGCAATTCCTGATGGATAGCCAAAGCCGATGCCATCAAAAATAGTACCATCTTCTAGCATAAGCTTGGCAGCATATCCTGTGTATGTCTGTTTAAGTGTAGGAATTTTTTGAACCCTTACCAACTGGCAAGATTAGCAAATTTAAATTTTGCTTTACATAAGATAGAGTAATATTGTTGGGAAGCTCATGGTAACATATCGTTGCACAATGGCTGACCAACAACAACAACAGCGCTGTACCATTTGTGGCTCGCGGTTTGCAGAGAGAAAATGCTACTTTTGTGAAAACAGAGTATGTACGTCGTGCACTGTTCCAACAGATGTGTCCGGCTACACTACTAAATGCATTACCTGCTACAGGAGAAAGATAGATAGGCTTGGGTTCACGACTCTCTTGAGGAGAAACTACTACCTCATAGGAATCATTGTGGCTTTCTGGCTCTTCACCGTATTCCCTTTGCCGTTTATGCAGCTTGCCGGCATAGACGTCGATCCGAGCGCATTCCAGCCTGTCATGATAGCGACGGCGGTCATGACCATTCCTTTTATATTCATGTTTCTGGCCTGGCAAAAAAGGGCACCTAGAGGCTCTTAATAGGAGAGCCATCTGGGAGTATTTATCTAAAATAAAAAGTTTTTAATGTTTCTTCCAAGTCCGCAGGTCAATAAAATAGTCAACAAGACCGACTGTACCGGTTCTGCCAGTATTCCAGTATCGTAATGCATCATCTTCTAAGTGACGCATTCTAGAATCAATAAGAGTGCTACTATTGTATTTGAAAATGAAATATGAAAAGCATCTATTGAGAATATCTATTATGCATGTCAAGGAAGGCCGCTTTGCTTGAAGTTGGTCTTTACATTGGAGTACGTTGAGCTACTAGAAGGTGCGGATAATACCCTTGTCGATTCTGAGCATTGACATCCTTAACATGATACTTAGTAGCCAAGCTACCCGTACTGAAGTCATGGTAGATAAGTATTGACTTAATATTCACACTATTGTAGCTTCAATTGGAGAGTTGTCTGTCCGCTGGCATTAAGGTCTTGACGATCATCAGATTAAAGCCAAGAGGTTAGCTAATACATCTCCTTTGCGACAAGTGCTGCAAATTCGGTAGTGGAGAGCTTACCGCCGATATCCTTTGTCTTTTTATCCTGCCTGAGCATGCTGACAATGGAATCTTCTATGCGTCTAGCTTCTACCATCAAATTCTTATCATCATATTTGTCGGAGAGCCATTCGAGCATCATCTTTGCAGATAGAAGGATAGACGATGGGTTGGCAGCGTTCTTTCCTGCAATGTCAAATGCAGCGCCATGCACTGGCTCAAAGAGTGCAAACTGATCTCCAATGTTGGCAGCAGGTCCCATGCCAAGACCCCCGACCACCTGAGCGGCTTCGTCAGACAGTATGTCGCCAAACAAATTAGTGGTGACAATAACATCAAATTCCTCTGGGTTGCGGATCAGGTTCATTGACGCTGCGTCAACATATAATTCACTGTACTGTATCTTCGGGTAGTTCTTGGCAACTGACCTGCATACCGCAGAAAACAGTCCATCGCCCTTACGTAGGACATTGGACTTGTGCACTGCGACTACTCTAAGCTTGTTGTTACGCATCATCGCTATCTTGAAGGCATATTCTGCGATCCTCCTGCTGGCGTGCTCTGATGTAACTCTGAGTGCCACTACTGTGTTTTCGTCTGTATTGAACTCCCATCCAAGGTAGACATCCTCCGTATTTTCCCTTACTGTGACAAGGTCTACGTTGCTTGAGATGTTTGGAATATTTGGGTACGACTTGGCCGGCCTGACATTTGCATAGAGGTCAAACATCCTGCGAAGAACGATTATTACATCGGCCGCTGTTTCGCCAACTGGCCCCTTCAGGCAAGCCTGTGACTTCTTTATGATGTCTAGCGCCGATTCCGGCAGTGCTTTGCCAAACTTGGCAAGCGCACTGTCGCCGGATTCGACTTCATGTATGTCAAATTTTGTTTGGGAATTGTCATTTATTGTTTCAAGGATCTTTTTTGCTGTCGCTGTCTGCTCTGGTCCAATGCCATCTCCCCTGATGAGGGAAATATCATATCTTGCCAATTGGATATCCCATGTTAGATCTGCAGTATCTAGCTTTTGGAGTAGAGGACCTTTTTTAGCAGTACTTTGTTGATTGCGTCCATCATTGCTTGTACGGATGCGACTACGATATCTTCGCCTGCCTTGCGCGCGGACACGATATTCCCGTCCTTGTCCTCGACCTTGACTGTAACTTCTGCAAGCGCGTCAGAGCCTCCTGTTATTGAGTCTAGCCTATATTCTCTTATCTTGACATTTGCCATTTCGCCAGATATCTTTTGTATCGCTTTTAGCGCTGCGTCGACCGGACCAACACCAATGTCTGATGCAATGAAATCCTTGCCGTTGGCGTTGAGCCTTACCACGGCAGTCGGTATGATGTTCATTCCAGTGACGATATGAAAGTCGTAGAGCTTGAACTTTTCTTCAAACTTGTTGTTATCCATTACCCCGCCGGCTATTGACAACAGTTCCGATGTAGTAATGGGCTTGCCATTGTCAGCTATGTTCTTTTGCTTCTCCACGATGATGTGAAGCTGCTCGTCAGTAGGCTTGATACCAAACTCTTCAAGCATTGCCTTGATGCCATGTGCACCAGCATGCTTGCCAGCTTGGAGCCACCTTTTCCTGCCCACAATCTCGGGGCTTATGGGCTCGTAGGTAAGTGGATTGCTAATGATGCCATGAGTATGAATTCCAGATTCGTGGCCAAAGGCGTTTTCACCAATTATTGCCTTGTTTGGCTGGACAATTATACCCATCGTGTTTGAAACGAACTTAGAAGTTTCATAGAGCAACTCTGTCTTGATGTTGTGTTTTTTGCCGTACAAACATTGGAGCGCCATTACAAACTCTTCAAGCGATGCGTTGCCAGCACGCTCGCCGAGACCGTTTATGGTGACATGCGCGCATGCAGCGCCGGCGCTTATACCTGCTATCGAATTAGCAACTGCAAAGCCAAAATCGTCGTGGCAGTGGACGCTTATTGGAAGCCTTGTAGCTTGCTTGATCTCTTTTACAAGGTCGGTAATGTATTGCGGAGTTGCATAGCCTACAGTATCAGGTATGTCCAGCCTGTCCGCACCTGCCTCTGCTACCTCCTTGAACACCTTAAGCAGGAACTGCCTGTCAGATCTTGTTGCATCCTCTGCTGAAAACTCTACCTGCAAACCATGCTTTTTAGCATATTCTACTGCATTGATTGCCCTCTCTGAGACCTGCTGACGCGTCATCTTCAACTTATACTGCATATGAATGTCAGAAGTTGCTATGAACGTGTGAATGTACTTCAAGTCACATTTGATAGCACTATCGATGTCGATCTGACTTGCGCGAGCAAGGCCAAAAATTTCGGCCTTCAATCCTTGCTTTACTATCGCCTTGATAGCCTGCATCTCGCCATGCGATACTATTGGAAACCCTGCCTCTATTGCATCGACCCCAAGTTCATCCAGCCTGATCGCGATCTGGATCTTCTGGTCTGGTGTTATGGTCACGCCCGGCGTCTGCTCACCGTCTCTGAGAGTTGTATCAAAGATCTTGACATTTTCGTCATTGTTCAATGATTTTTTAGACACGTTCAACTCTCCACTCCACCTCTAGGAAGGGCTGAAACCCCGGTTCTTGACAACTGCGCAATTCCATAAAGCTCGACTAGATTCTTAAATGCATCTATCTTATCGGGTGTGCCAGTTATCTCGACTGTTATGGTCTCCTTGCCGATGTCTAAGATGTTGCCTCGAAATATAGTAGCATAGTTGACTATCTCACTTCTTGTTGTCGGGTCAACGGCCCTAATCTTGATGAGCGAAAGCTCGCGATACACAGTCTTGTCCGTGTCGAGCACCTTTACTTCTATCACGTCTATGAGCTTGCGCAATTGCTTTACCAACTGATCAAGTGTCTTTTCATCGCTGTTAGTGGTTATGGTCATTCTAGATAGGTCTTGTTGCTCAGTCGATCCCACCGTAATGCTTTCGATGTTAAAACTGCGCGCCCTGAAGAGGTTGGTGACCCTGAAGAGGACGCCGGGTTTGTTTTCGACAAGGGCAGACACAATATGCCATGATTCTTTCTGGACGGTAGTTGCAAACAATTTTCCATTACGCTCCCGTAATCATGTCCTTGAGGCCAGTGCCGGGTGCTACAAAGGGGTAGACGTCTTCTTCAGGATCAATTGGGATGTCTATTACCGTTGCTACGTCAGATTTGAGCGCCGCTTTGATAGCTTTCTCAAGCTCGTGCATAGATTCCGCTCTTATGCCCTGAGCTCCATACGCGTCGGCTATCTTGACATAGTCGGGACAGTTGTGTTGATGTACTCCACTGTAGCGTCTGTTGTAAAATGTGCGTTGCCATTGGGCTACCATTCCAAGCATGTAATTGTTCATGAGGAATACTATTACGGGCAGCTTATCAAGTACCGACACCGCAAGTGAGTTTTCAGTCATGTTAAAGGATCCGTCACCAGCGATATCGACTACAGGAACGTTCGGTCTTGCAGCCTTGGCGCCTATTGAAGCTGGAAACCCAAAGCCCATCGTGCCAAGGCCGGTAGAGCTGAAGAACGTGCCAGGTGTTATCACATCAAAGTGCAGAGATGCCCACATCTGGCACTGGCCTACTTCTGTAGTGACTATAGCATTAGCCGGCAACAACTCGCGCAATTTCTTGAGCGACTTTCTCGCAGTTATCTCCCTTGGGTAGTCCTTGAGGGTTTCAGCATAGTACTGTATAAGCTCCTTTCTCCGCTTCAGCCACGGGTTATCTGAGTCTTTTTTAATCATCTTCTTTGATAACATCTTAACAAGCGTGCGAAGCGAGGACTTTACATCCCCTACCAGTGCAACGTCTACTGACTTGTTCTTTCCGATCTCGGCCGGGTCAATATCCATATGAATTATACTCATACCCTTACCGAACTCGTCAAATTTGCCGACAGATCTGTCGGAAAATCTTGCACCTACCGCCACGATGCAGTCTGCCTCTAGGATTATCTTGTTAGCCTCTGCGTGGCCGTGCATCCCTATAGGTCCCATGGCAAGCGGGTGGTTTTCAGGGAATGCGCCCTTGCCCTTGAACGTAGATACAACCGGTATCTTGACAAGCTCTGCAAGAGCCTGGAGTTCAGAAAAAGCTCCTGAGAGGATTACACCACCACCTGCCATTATTATCGGTCGCTCGGCGTTGAGCAAGAGCTCGACTGCCCTGACCATCTCTGAGAGGTCTGCCTCTACGTTTGGATTATAGCCTCTAACCTTGATAAGCTCTGGAAACTTCATGTCGACTGTTGCCTGCTGTACGTCCTTGGGAATATCAACAAGTACCGGGCCGGGCCTGCCGCTCTCTGCAATGTATACTGCCTTCTTGATCATTTCTGGAATTTCGGCTGCAGACCTTGGTTGGAATGAGTATTTTGTGCAGGGGTTTGCCACGCCAATAATATCTGTCTCTTGGAAGGCATCCTTGCCTATCATGGCTAGCGGCACCTGACCAGTTACGGCTAGAATTGGAGAAGAATCAGCATATGCAGTAGCAATGCCTGTAATGAGATTTGTGGCACCGGGACCTGAGGTTGCAAAGCAGACACCGGCCTTTCTCTTTATTCTGGCGTAGCCGTCCGCCATATGAGCAGCCGCTTGTTCGTGTCTTACCAGGATGTGCCTGAAGTTTGCATCTACCAAGGCATCGTATATCGGCAGGTTCGCTCCTCCCGGAAGCCCAAAGACTACGTCTACGCCCTCTTTCTCAAGGGCTTGAATCAACGCTTTTGCGCCTGTCATTTCAACCAATTTTATCTCTCACCAAATTGATTTGCATAAGCCGTGCTTGCTAAAGCACAGAGTTTGCCCTAGGCAACCCTCAGCAGAACCAGAACATGAATGTTGTGTCGATAACAATATCCGCTGTCAGCTCGAGGCATTTTTTGTTTATGTGGAGGGAAATTATTTATAAAGTTTATGGGAACTATATGATAAAAGCTAATGAAACGATATTGTATCTCAACCAAGGAAAAACAATTTCTATCTCATTTTCAACGAGTTTATTTTTGGTGATTCTTGCAAAGTAAAGTCAATGGTGAACCACTGAATACCTAGTTGTGCTCTGTGTTGATATTCTTTATTATTGGAGCAGAGCCTGGAGGTAATCTTATACTTATGAGTTAGTAGTTTCTTCAAAATGACAAAAATAATATCAAGGCGACGCTTACGACTTTGTTAAGCTCCACTCATTAAGAGTTGAACTGTTGCCTTTATTGAAAATAGAGGAAGATGAAGAAGAGGATGTGAAACTTTGCAATGCTAACAATAGCGGTAAGCTCCTCATCTACAAAGTAGCAAAACATGATAGGATAGGATAACCGCACAATATAGTGAGGATGTCGGCGCTGATAAGTGGCGCAATCGGTTCAATGGTAGGGCTAATTACATTATATCTTCTCAAGAATACTACATCAGAAAGTAATAATCATGTTCATCGAGTTCCCAAGAATAAAAGCAAGCGAGATAAAGATCATGGAAAGAGAAATGGAGGGAATAGTCAGTGTTTGGCAAGTTGTAATACTATCTAGTTTAATACCACTTCCTCAGGCCTGAACATGTATAGTCCTTCATATTTTCGTCAAACAAGATCTAGCTCATCCTTGTGCTTATAGTTCTATAATTAATATGGAAAAAATTCCTCCTTGTATTGGCGTGCATTTTCCTTCGTAATATCTCTAACCCGCCAAGTATAGATATAATAGATCACACACACGCTTTTTTCGGCGTAACAAACCTTCCCAGCTTTTCGTTATTTTGTGCGATTTGTATTATCAGCTTGATGTGATAGCTCAAGAAGTCTCTTTGCTTGCTCCTGTCCCATCACAGGCAATAGTTTTGGATCAAGCAAACCAATTTGAACAAGAAGGGATGCTTGATCCCAGTAGATGTGTTCATGAGCAATCTTCCCATCTCTAAAATTCATTATTACCACGTGAGGAAGCTCGACGTACCTTCCTGTAGGTGGAACGCCTGGTAATATGAAATCAATTTCTCTATCGTGAGTGAAACTGAGGATAAGCTCATCAACAACCTGATCTTTTCCAACAGTCCTTGAGATGTGGACGAGCTTTGTGTCATCAGGCATTTTTCCTATAAAGTAATTCTTGTAGAAATTGTAGACGCCAGCATATCCTTTACCTCCAGTCATCATGGGTACATGATGAACATAAGGTTCCTTGGTCATTGTTTCCATTGTTGCATCCACATCGTGATCTTGAAACTCATGCTTGATGTGCTGGTCAAAGACAGCACCTAGGTTAGGCTCCTGACTATGATTACCCTCATTGGTCAAAATCTTTCTTTCTCCTTTTGCTCATAGTTTGGAACTGCATATATAATTTTTAATTGCCGAGTATGCTTCAATCATGACTGAAAGATCTTATCTTGTGATCTGCCAAAACGTGATCTTTAACAAACGCTTAGACTCCAACAACTGCTAAATCAAGCCGATGGTCAAACTTTGGATCTTCATAAATGTCAGTAGGCTTTTGTTTTTCTCCTCTTAGCATGATGCTAACATTCTATCTCAACCCCATACTACCTTATATTGTACAATCTTATTGATCATTACTAGTATACATGGTGGAAACAAAAAATACAGGTCAAGAGAAAGAAAACAGCTATACCAAAATAAAGGCTGCAAGACCTGATGAGCAATACTTGGACCTTACAAGTGGAAAAGAACCAGAGGATCTGACACCAAGACAGCAGACGTGCGATGTTTGTGGGTTGACAGCCCGCAACAAAGAGGAATTACAAGATCATATTAGTAATGCACATGCGGAAAAAACTGATGTAAAATAGACTCTATGTTGGTTGTGCTCTGTAATCATGTGTTCAAGAACTAGAGCCCGGCAGAGTTCACCGTACAAGAGCCTATATGATGGAAGTACTTTGCCTGGAATAGAGCGCAGCGTTTCAATACCTCTTCATAAGCGAATACTGGTTGGTTCTGCATCTTAGGATCTGATTCCATGCTTGTTATTATCTGTACTTTGTTGTGATAGTATATGTCTTTTCAGAACCGACTTTGTTATCTAAAGCCATGTGCAAAAACATTAACCTGCCTTCACATATGGTGTTCGCTTTTGATGCCCGATTTCTATATTCTTGAATATATGATAATTGCCCTCAGTAGTTTGGGTAAGGTGGAAAAGTCTAACAGGATTCAAGTTAGGAAGTGCAAGCCTACATCTTCATAATTGTTCTGGAAAAAATGGTAGTTGTAGCTCATTGTCCTACCAACTGCGGTATGTATATTAGATAATCATAAACCGACCTCTAGTAGCGTAGCTAATCAAAAATCTTGACAAGAGTATTTTATCGAGATAGTTTCTGAAATATTTAATAGTACAAATAATTATAAACAGGCTCACTAGATTACAGAAATCGTAAAGCTATAAAAATTCTATTCCCTATTATTTAATGAACATAATTGTCATCTACAGAATCCCTTAAAATAAGACACTTTATTTACGACTATTTTCAGCTTGCCCAGAGCAAGGAGATAGAAAAGATAGAGGAATTTCTTGATCCTCGCTTTACGAAATTTGGCGATTCGCCACCCTACGATAGACGTGATTTTGGAAGGGCGCTAATGCTTGAACAATTACATTTTGCCAGCCTCTCTGACTATGATTTCAAGATTGAAAACTTGAACACTGAGGTAATGGGCGATGTTGCAGTTGCTACTTTTTTGCTTGAAGTTACCGGCATGATAGTCGACGACTATAGCTTCCGTGGCACGTCGGTCAACAACAAGTCTAGAGTAACGATTGTCCTGCAAAAAGACAAAAAGGACCAGTGGAAGATGGTTCACCAGCATTTATCTAAACTTGCAGGCTAGTCAAAAGGCACTTAGTGGTTGACTGTCGTCCTAACGACCTTCTGCCCTTCCTTCTGGCTTGGCTTGTCCTTCTCCTTTTCCTCTAAAAAGATGCCGTATGCTTCTTTGGCGTCGGCGTTCTTGTGGACTATTGCCTGCACTGCCTTTATCATTGTTATGGGCCAGTCTGACTGCCAGATGTTTCTTCCCATATCCACGCCGGCAGCACCGTGAGTTATTGCATCGTGAGCAAGCTTCAGGGCCTCTGGCTCGGGGAGTTTCTTGCCACCTGCAATTATAAGTGGAACAGGGCATCCTTCAACCACTTGTTCAAAGTTGTCGCAATAGTATGTCTTCACTATGTGTGCACCAAGTTCTGCAGCAACTCTGCATGCAAGTCCAAGGTAACGTGCATCACGTCCCATCTCCTTGCCGACTGCAGTCACTGCAAGGACAGGTATTTCATACTTTTCGCCCTCATCTACAAGCTTTGCTAGATTGGAAAGCGTCTGGTGCTCATACTTGCTGCCTACAAATATTGATAGGGCAAGGCATGATGCATTAAGCCTGATCGCTTCTTCGATTGAAGTCGTAATCGTTTCTTTTGAAAGGTCTTCGCCAATGATGCTAGTTGCGCCAGAAACACGGAGCACTATTGGAATGTCGCACTTTGGGTCAACTGATGTCCTCAGGATGCCTCTTGTGAGCATGAGCGAGTCAGTGTAGGGTAAAAGTGGATTTATAGCTCTCCTTGGAACCTCAAGACGCTCCATCGGCCCAAGAAAGTAGCCGTGGTCAACTGCAAGCATGAGGCAACGACCGTCTTCGGGGTGAATTATCTTAGCTAGTCTGTTTTGCATTCCCCAGTCCATGGTAGATCAGCTCAGAGACAGGTGATTTTATTATATATAGTTTCATTAGTCTGTGGTTATGATTACCTTCATAGCATTATTGGCATCATGAGCGCATTTTATTGCCTCTGCAGCATTGCTAATGTGAAACCTGTGAGTAATAAGGGACCCCATGTCTACGCGAGCTTCTGCTATCAGCTTCAGCGCTTGGTTTGTTTCAATTTCAGATGCCGCATAGCTTGGGATGAGGGAGTGCTCGCTTGAATAGAGCTTACTCATGTCGTAGGACACCTGCGACCCTTTGGGCGGGACGCCGAAGAGCATTATCTTACCGCCTCTCCGAGTCAGGTCAAATGACTGAAGTAGTGCTTTCATATTCCCTGTCGCAATGATGCAAATATCGGCTCCCCTTCCACCTGTTTCTAACTTGATATTATTTGCAAAGTCATGATCAGAAATAGCGTTGAACACCTGCACGCCATATTTCTTGGCAAAGTTCAAACGAAAATCATTGATATCAATGACAAATATCTTGCCTGCCCCAAATGTCAAAGCCAAGAGAACGTGCATCAATCCGGTTGGACCCGCTCCAAGTATCACGACATCGTCTCCGCTTTGGAAGCTGCACTTCTTCCATGCCCTGATGCAGCATGCAAGCGGCTCAACAAGTGATGCTTCATCAAACGATACATTGTCTGGCAGCTTTATCAGGCCGCCTCTTGACAAGTTCCACTCTGGCACTAAGAAATGCTCTGCCAGACCGCATGGGCTGATGTTGCTCATCTGGTACATAGGGCACATTGTATAGTCACCATGAAGGCAGTAATGACAAGAATAGCATGGGACATGGTGATGGATAAAGACACGGTCTCCACCCGCGAAGCCTTTTACAGATTTGCCGATTGCTACGACCTCACCGGCAGGCTCATGACCAAGCCTGCCAGAGGTCATGCTATATTCGCCATAGATCTTTTCCAGATCCGACCCGCACAGCCCGCAGGCGCGCATCTTGACAAGAACGTCACCTGCGCTACTCAAGTCTGGTACCTTGACATCATCGACAGAAACTGCGTTGTGTCCTTTTACAAAGACTGCCTTCATCTTCTTATCCTAGATTTTTACCAAATATAAAGAAAAGAATCTATTAAGAACCTTTAAATAATAAAATATAACTTTCATTTGCATCCTCTAAATGCTACTCCCTTCAGAGATAGAAGCAAAATCACTCATTCCAGCCGTCAGGGCTATTCTTGCAAAGAAGCTTATTGGAGAATATTCCCTCAAGGAAGAAGATGTTGCCAAGGATCTTGGCATTACACAGGCGGCAGTTAGCAACTACGTGAGGGGAACAAGAGGAGATATAGATCTCATTTCAAAGCTCGAATCAGTTAGAGAAGTCATGCGTATGATAGATGACATTGCCAAGGATCTCTCTACAAATAAAGCTTACACCCCAAGCACACTTGCCAAGTTCGTGGGTCTGTGCAACTATATGCGGTATACACTCATTATATGCGACGTTCACCACAGCATTGAGTCAAACATTGATGAGCAGATTTGCGAACAGTGCAGAGGTACTTTGGTTCGTGAACACTAGCCTTAGAAATTTTTCTATCTAAATGATGATTGAAGAATTTAATAATGCTGCAGGAATGCTATATTAGAGATATATATGACGGGAGGCGGAGGAAAACAATGGATCAACGGCGAAACCATCACAGGCATCGCGCTAGTGTTTTTGGCGCTTTTGTTCATTTGGGCAGCGACTATGAACGCTGTATGGGCTAGGATACTTTTGGCTGCCTACCTCATCTTGGCAATTGGCGTGGGCTTTATTGTACTGGGCATAATAACCATGCACAGGGCAAACCGTACGCATTCAGAAGAAGGACATACCTCTAATTACTAATGTGCACATGTAATGTTTAAAACATTGGTCAGTTTCATGCAATACCATGCCTGATGCCTCCGACGACGTCCTAGCAACATTTGCCAATACCGAGAAGACTTTCTTCGAGCTTGCAAGTGAGCAGAGACTAGCAATAATATTCCAGCTCAATAATAAAAGCGCCAAGATATCGCAACTTGCCAAGGATCTTGATATCACTATGCAGGAGGTCCATCGCAATGTCAGTCGCTTGCAGGACGCAGGCTTAATTGAGAAAGATCCTGAGGGCATATTTTCGCTTACCACTTTTGGCAATACTATAATCAAGCAGATCCCGACGTTCAACTATCTCTCAAAGTACAAAGAGTATTTTTCCGAGCATGTCTTGGGCGAGCTCCCAATCAAATTTATCATGAGACTGGGGGCACTTGACAAGTGCGAGTTCATCAAGGGCATTGTTGCGATACTTGAGCGTTGGAAGGATATTTATCGGCAGGCTGACCAATACATCTACGAAATTGTGCCGCAAGTGCCAATAGACCTGATTGAGCCAGCGGTGACTAGGATAAAGGAAAAGGCCGTAAAATATAGTTACGTCTTTCCAGAGAATGTCATCATCCCAAAAGGCAGAAAGGAACTTTCGAAAAAGCTTGGTCACAATGAACTCTTGAGCAAAGGGGCAATAGAAAGAAGAATGGTAGAAAGCGTGCAGGTTGCAGTGATACTGAACGAAAAACAGGCCTCAGTACTTTTCCCAACACAAAAGGGGGAGACTGACATGAACATGATGTTTGTCAGCCGCGACCCCATCTTCCACGAGTGGTGCCTTGACTACTTTCGTTATCGCTGGTACGGCTCTGATATCTTTGACGAAACCAGGCTAAAAGAAATCTAAATTTTGATCTGGCTACTTCAACCACTCTATAGAAATATCTTGATATATACCGGTTGGCAGTATGCGTCTTATTGAAATTGGGAGTGCTTTCTGCGCTATTTCCTCAATTGCAACCCCAATCGAGCTAGTAGCATGATCAGGCACCTTGACAAGCGGAGGTGCGCCAAGTGACAGCTGAAGTGACCTTGCACCTGTTATCCTTGCTCTCTCAAACCTTGTAAGCCAAGCAGGACCAATCAGCACCTTGTTGTTCTGAGCCTCGATCTCTTTCAGCTCATATTCAGATTCCGCATAAATAACTACCTCGTCTGCACTGCGCGACGATTTCTTGGTGGTGCCGCCTTGCTCTTCTTCCTGCTTTTCATTTACGCCAACTTTTCTGTTGGCAGCACTACTCTTCTTGGTCGTTTTGGCAGTAGCAGGTTTTTTGGGTGCGGCATGTCTTTTGGAAGAATGTTTGACTACCAAGAATAACCCAAAAGATAATGGATATCTAATTAAATGTTTTGCCGTAATTCTTCAAAAGTTACACTGGAGCTATATTATCTAACTAAGATAATAGGCATCTTATATTTATATTTTCACTATACGTCTTGGTGCTGTCAGGATTCTTTCACTATACCCGCCATTTGCTTTGGTATTACCCTTTCTAGCTGCCTAGGCCAGCTTCCTACGCTCTGTATTATCTGGCTCTTTTATCCTGACCTTGCAATTAATAGCATTCATCATCTATTTTTAAAAATATACGAAACATTTTCATTACATTCTACGTCTATTTGCAGCAATGATGCGGCCAGGAAGCGCTGGGTCAGTATCTAGATTAAAGATTGCAATCGAAATACAAGACAAAGGCTCTGCATCGGCCGAGCTTGTCCGTCACCTTGCCCCTCTAACTATCAGAACCATACTAAAAAGCCTTCCTCTGCGAGACAGAGTGCACAAATATGTGGACAAATTCGTATATATTGAAACTGGGCTTATGATCGGACCAGAAAAATATAGAACAGAATTTCATCGGTGTGATATCGCTTACCTTACTTCAAATAGCTCCATTTGTGTTTTCGTGCAGGATGCTAAAGTCCAGCCGATGAATTCACTGGGTATAGTCACCTCTAACCTTGAGGTTATTGAGTCAAGCCGGCCCGGGGACGTAATGATAGTTAAAGAAGCTAGCGTTTGATCAAGTGGTAGACTCTATGGCCACTATAGCCGCCTTCGGCCTTAACGATACCCTTTGCTTCCAGTGACTTGATGAAAGCGTTGGCGACTGAAACCTTGACACCAATATTCCTTGCCACGCCTTGTGTTGTTATAGCCTTCATGCCTTGGATTGCCTTCATGCCTTGGGGTTCCTCAATTGTCACAGCAAGCTTTTGCTTCTGCTGAGGCTTGGAGCCTGCCTTCTTCTCTGCAGCCGACTTGATCTCGGCTTGTCCCTGCCCTGTTTGGGCATTCTTGTCCGAAGCACCAGCTGGCTTTTTCTTGTTGCCTCCCATTATTTTACTTACCTGGTTGCCGCCCTTAATAATGTTAGCTAGCCCTGCGGTAAACTTCATGATCTTGCCTGCTTCAGCTTTCACCGCATTCTCTCAATGAGTGGCAGCTGCTTCATAAATTGCTGTACATCTGTTCTGATACCTCATTGCTTTGCAGAAGATCTTGTCCTTGTCGAAGTATCTGGCTCTGCTGCTACTTGACAATCTTTAATTCTTCTTCTGAAAACTTCATCTGCAGTTGTCGCTCTGCTCTATCGTGTCTTGGTCTTGTAGAACTGGGGCATGATCTCCAACCAAGATCTTGTATGCTTGACCTGCTCACTATAGGATCATTGCTGATCATCTAGGCTCTCCTCATCTTCCGCCATGCTCCTCACCTTAAAGCATATCATAGATTAATATTCATTCAAAGCGTACAGAGTCGAAGCGCTTTGGATTTCAATTCCTTAGTAGAGACATTTGAGCAGATGGAACAAACCTCTAGCAGAATTGCGCTTACCGAATACCTTGTTACCCTTCTCAAAAAGACGCCCGCCGACATTATCGACAAGGTGACTTAT
Organism: Nitrososphaeraceae archaeon; assembly: GCA_025922735.1. Lineage (GTDB taxonomy): Archaea > Thermoproteota > Nitrososphaeria > Nitrososphaerales > Nitrososphaeraceae > Nitrososphaera. The sequence continues at coordinate 22,962 of JAICHI010000001.1, forward strand.
CTAATTCAGGGCAAACTTTACCCCGACTATGAGGGAATAGAGATGGGGGTGGCAGAAAAAATGGTCCTCAGGGCAATTGCAAGCTCGTCTGGTAAAGACGTATCGGAAATAGGGCGAATATACCAAAAGACAGGCGACCTTGGAGAGGCGACTCTGGAAGCCATGAAGTCAAAGAGTCAATCTACTCTGTTTTCAGAGCCTATGACAGTCGAGCGCGTATATTCTACTTTTGACAAAGTTGCACGGACAACTGGCGTTGGCTCACAGGAGATCAAGCTGCGTCTAATAAGCAGTTTGCTGAATGACGCAATGGCTGAAGAGGGATGCTACATAATCAAGTTCGTCATGGGACAGCTACGGCTTGGCATTGCTGATTACACTGTGCTTGATGCCCTTGCAATCGCATTCACTGGTGACAAGGCAAACAGGCAGGTGCTCGAAAATGCCTATAATGTCTCAAGCGACCTTGGCACAGTGGCAAGATTGCTTGCAACTAAGGGGCTCGAAGCAGTCAGCTCGATCAAGATAACACTCTTCAAGCCTATCAGGCCGATGCTTGCAGAGCGCATCAGGACAGCAGAAGAAGCACTTGAGCGCATGGGGAGCAGGGCAGCGGTAGAATATAAATTGGATGGTGAGCGCGTACAAGTGCACAAGGGCAAGGACAGAGTAGAATTGTTTTCAAGGAGGCTCGAAAAGATTACGAGCCATTATCCAGATGTTGCCAACGCATTGAAGTCCATAAAATCAGAAGTGATACTGGAGGGTGAAGTTGTGGCTATAAACCTAGAGACAGAAGAATATCTTCCCTTTCAGGAACTGATGCACAGGCGACGGAAATATGGCGTAGAGGAGGCAATGGAGAGCTATCCGGTTGTCATGAACTTTTTTGATGTACTCTACTTCGACGGCAAGAGCAAGACAGAAATGCCATATACGGAAAGGAGAAAGCTGCTGAAGAAAATAATTGATAGGATCCAAAATAATAAGTTAAGTTTGATCAAGCAGACTATTGCTACTGAGTCTCATGAGATAGACAGGTTCATGGCTGCTGCAATTGAGAATGGCTGCGAGGGCGTCATGATAAAGCATCTCTCAAGCACATACCGCGCGGGTGCAAGAGAATATGCATGGGTCAAGCTCAAACGTGAATACACAAGCGATCTTGTGGATACACTTGATCTTGTCATCGTTGGAGCACTGCATGGCCGTGGAAGGCGCGCAGGCAAATATGGAGCGTTACTGTTAGCGGCTTATGATCATAACACTGACATGTTCCGCAGCGTGACCAAGGTAGGGACTGGCTTTACTGACGTGCACATTGAGCAATTCTACCAAGAGCTCGAGAAGCATATAGTAAGCCAGCGGCATGCAAGGGTCGATACCGGCATGGAAATGGACATCTGGTTTGAGCCTAAGATCGTCATTGAAGTCATTGCCTCCGAGATCACTCTGAGTCCATCGCATACGGCCGCCAAGAACACAATAAGGCCTGGCTATGGTCTTGCTCTACGCTTTCCAAAATTCACAGGCAAGATAAGGGACGACAAAAAGCCAGAAGATGCCACGACCATTGACGAGATGGTGGCTGCATACAAAAGACAATTGAAGGCGGTCGGTCACTCAGACGCAAAGGTGCAGGTAGGGGAGGAAGATAAAGAAGGTTGATGCGCTGCACGCTAATGAGAAATAACTTTGCAAATCGAAAATAATATTGTTCTAACAATATGTAGAAGCTGGATAGGCTTGACTAAGCCCCAAAGATCAATTTATTAGGGATGATATAAAGAGTCGTCGCCCATCCTTTTCATCCTGTCGAGCTCTCGTTCAATTGCGCCAGCCATTTCGTCCAGCTCCTCTAGCCCTTTGAACCTCTGGTATGTCAGCTTTTCAAGCGAAACTAGCAGGCTCTTTGCTGATCTGTATTGCAGCATCTGGGGGTCCTCGATCTCTGCAAACAACCCAATGCCCTGAATGTTGTTTCTTTTCGCAAAGCCCAGCATCAAGCCATTAAAACCTGTTATCAGCGACGAGCCAGGAGTGGTGTTGTGACCTATTTTTACTATTTGGTCTGTTAGCTCTTGTGAGGTCGTTGTGACAAGTGTCATTGGGTTCTTGCCAAAGTTTCGGTCTGTGTGGAATGCGCCCAGAGTATAAATTAGTTGCACGGAATACAACTTGGCAATATTGATGACATCTTGGCACAATTCATAAAGCTCATAGTTGGTTTGAGGCTGCCCAACGCCACCACCAAAAACGATGATGCTCTTGATGTAACGGTATTCCCACCTTTCCTGATGAAAGTCAATATGGCCTCCTTTATCAACAACATAATTTGGATAAGGCGGCAAGACATGCCGAAACAACCGGCTATTGAGGCTCTTGTTAATAAAATCGATGGCGATACTGCCGACGTTTCCCATGTCCTGCATGGCGGCAATCATTATTGGTTTGCTTACATCGGGCTCCTCAAGGTTGACAAATTCCATTGCACTTTCTCTTGACCGCAGACAATAAAAAAGTTAGTAGTAGTTTGATTGATTCCTGCAACAATTAAAAGCCGGCCATCGCGTTGTTATTTACCTTGTCCGGGAGTCCTTTACTATCGGATGACTATAAGATTGCAATTGAAGGCTGGAAGACCCGCAAAGACCAACTGCTTAGACAGCGAGAATCGGTAACGAGGATAAATTACAAGGCGGATAAAGTAAACATTTTGTCACTTTTGAAGCAGAAGAACAGTTGAAAGTAATAATATCCTGTGTATGCACTATTGCAGGCGTGGACGGCAAGGTTCTCAGTGTAATATCCCGGCTTAATAGGCAATCAAACCGGGAAAGAAGCGGCAGAGTAAAAGTTGCACCTGATCAAGAGATGCTAGCCATCACAGCCGATACTGGCATGTTCTTTTCAGTACTTCTCAAGGCAATCAAAGCAAGACGCATATTAGAAGTGGGTACATCAGCGGGATTTTCCACACTGTGGTTCGCAGACGCAGTGGGCAAGAACCACCGCACGAGAGTAATAACGATAGAAATGAACCCACAAAAAGTAGAGCGAGCATTGAAAAATTTCAAAGAGGCTGGTCTTGATAAGATGATAGAGATAAAACAAGGCCTTGCACTTGACCTGCTGCATAAGCTCAAAGGAAAGTTTGATTTTGTCTTCCTTGATGCAGATAAAGAGAACATCATAAGATACTTCGACCTCGTCCTACCAATGGTAAGAATTGGAGGGATAATTGCGACAGATAATATGTTTTATCCTGATCATTTCCGACCTGCTATGAGAAAGTATGCGCGCCATGTGCACGGCAAGCCCAACATCCAGTCAGTAACTGTGCCAATAGGAATGGGAGAAGAGATTACGATCAAATTGCATAACTAATTGTAAATAACTCTCCTTCAGAGTAGAACTGTCCATGCGATCCGGACCTGTTGTTCTACATCGTATGCTACACTGAAAAAGCACTAAAATTGTGCTAACAGCCAATAATTCCTGCACCATCGTCCTTCATAGAAAAACACCCCAATACGCACCGCGCTGTAAAAAGGCTGTATCTTTCGCTTTGAATACTGGCTGGGCAATATCTGCTGTGATGGTGATTATGACTATGTTGATGGATCTATGGTGTGGAAGGTGATAACGGAACATTCCATAGATGCACATATACAACCTAAGAGGGAAAACATGTCAGAGCTCAAGGCAAACAACTACTCCCTCGTTGATGGTCAAGTCAAGCCATTGAGGATAAGGACTGAACTGAAAAGGTGGGCAAACGCTAGACTGAGGCGATACATTCGGACATTATTCTGGCAGCAAGCATTGCAGTAATACCATTGATGTCATAATCTGGAGCAAGTTCTACGATATCGATAGCCACGACATTCCCGGCACTGACTGCCTTGTTGAGGAGGTAGATGAGATCTATTGATGACAAACCTCCCGGCGAAGGAACTGATACGCCTGGTGCAAATGCTGGATCTATGCAGTCGAGGTCTACTGAAATGTACACCTTGGACCCACTTGTTCGCGCTCTTATCATTTGCGCCACCCTTTTTACTCCTATCTCAACGATCTCTAGTGGGTTTACGATCCTCAAGCCTACCTTTCTTGCATTTTCAAGCTCTTCTGGCTCAGCAGCTCTTGTACCTACCAGCATGCTTTTTCTAAAGTTGAGCGATTGTGTCGAGTCCGTAAGCACGGAGCCATAATAATTCCTAGTAGAGGAAACAAAATCAGGATGGGCATCAAAGTACAAAAGTGATAGTTTTTTCCCAATTACATTAGACACCGCCTGTATCGTTTCAG
>JAICHI010000002.1 GCA_025922735.1 Nitrososphaeraceae archaeon
GGTTTTACTTTGGTTCCCATAGTTCTCAATTTTGTTGGAGTTTTTCCTCTCCTTCCTCATAGCCCTGTATCACTTAACGGGATTTAATACATTTTCCAACACCATGATCGCGTCTCGTGACTACCATTGCGATCCTTTCTCCACAAAAGATACAGTAGGTGTCATCACAAGTCCTGCACTGGATATATTGGTTATTTGCCCCCATGGGAAGGAAATCATGCTCGTGTATCCCTGGTCCCATGACTAATCTAATGTAGTAGCCTTCTTAAATAATCAGCAGCTAATAGCCACAGCATATCGGAAAGCATAAAGTTGTAGAATTAAAAGCCAATGATTATTCACAGATATGAATTTTTCATAAATACTAAAATCGTCTTATTTTCTTCCCCTTCTCTTCTTGCCTTCTGCCTTTGCTTTTAATATTGTTATTTTTCTTCCTCAAGCAGCGAATGTTCATTGTTCTTACATAGCAACCAATACACATAGCGATTGGTGTTGGAGTGGATGATTCAACGATATAATGTGCCCTGAGAGTTTTTAGAGATTTCGCAGTAACTTACATTGTAATGATTCTTTTTACCCTTGAGCGTCAAGATCAGTCTTGTGTTTAGTTTGTTTGTGACCAGGATGAAGGAAAAGAGTTGTCAGCCAGAATAAATAATGAGGAGAGCTTTTATCTGCATTTTTATCTACATTTACTAATCTACAAATTGTAGAATGACACCTTATAGAGGTCTAGAAATAAATACTTCTTAAGAATATATTAGGAAGAAAAGGGCTAGTGTGATTTTACTCTCAGTCCCTTTTCTCTGCACTGCTCGCTAGTTCTATGTACTGCTGCTGCCCTTAAGTTCAGAAGGTAGTAGATATATGTGTGTACTATTATTCTTCTTTCTTTTTCTCATACTTGTCGCTTTCCTCCTCGTCCTCGTCTTCCTCTTCTTCCTCTTGTTCTGCTTCCGCTTCCACTATAACAAAACCAAGTTCCTTTGCCTTGTTTACAAGTTCTGACATCTTTTGGACTACTGTAGCTCCATCTTCTTCATCTATTGTTAACTCCAATTCAACTTCAAACACCATGTTCTAATATCGCTAATTCATAACGAAGAGGTATTAACTTAAATGCATTATTATTACATGCTCTGTTGCTGACACACACAGCATGCGAGAACCTATAACTCCATAATGATAAAGATAAGGTGCGGCGGCGGCGGCTGTCAAGCTACTGCATATGGAGGTATTCAATAATATAGTATCATATTGGTAGTATCATGGGAGGAGGCATAGTCCATAATTAGTTGAGTCGTATGATGATAATATTTTGCCCCAATGATGACAGTCCATCTTTTTACCAATTTTAATTATCCTGGCGTTAGCAGCAAATATTACCATATATGGACAAATGTGCATCTACAAAAATCAACTCATTCTATTCTGCTGAGCATAAATCCATCATCAAGCTTGGGCCTACGAACAGCAAAAATATTACTTTTCGCAACGCTAGCAAAAAGACCTAATTCACAAAAATAATCCCATAAAAAGAAGAAAAAAAGGCTCTGCTTACCTTGAAGCCATTGCGATTCTTTCTTGCTCGTGCTTTTTCTTGATCGCGTGGCTTGCCATGTCGTTATTTGCAGCCAGAAGGATTTCCTTAGCAAGTGCCTCTTCTATGGTCTGCAGGCTTGAATACGTCGATTCCCTTACACCTTCCGCAATAAAACGAAGTGCAAGATCGACTCTGCGCAGCGGAGCTACATCAACTGATACATGGTAGACGACGCCACCATATACGATGCGAGTTGTGTCCTCATTTGGTGAAGAGTTCTCGACTGCCCTTACCAGCAGATCTACAGGGTTTTTCCCAGTTTCAAGGTATATGATTTCAAATGCTGTTTTGATAATGTTGAGCATCTTTGCCTTCTTGCCACCCATTCTGCCGGTGTTCTTCGCATATCTCTTGCCAAAGTGCATCATCTTATTTGCCAGACGCTCTACAATATTGACCTCTGCTTTCTTCAAGCGCTGGTGCTCGTGCCTACCAAACGTGACTGGGATGACGGCTGGCTTTAGGTTAATGACAGATTTGAGGCCGGGATCATTTATTTCGATATTGCTCATATCCCACCTGTGGAACAGTTGGATGTTTACCTGCTCCTTACCGCTCATCTTCTAGGCTTCTCCTTTCTTCCACGTACAAGTTCATTCAATGAGACACCGTTGACTTTGAACACCTGCCACCTGACGCCAGGGATGTCGCCCATTGCTCCTCCCATCGCGCCTCCGATACCCCCAATAATTACCTCATCGTGTTCGTCGACAAAGTTAAGAGCGCCGTCCCTTGGTAAGAAGGCAGTAACGGACTTGCCATTCTTTATCAGCTGAACCCTGACGCACTTGCGTACAGCAGAGTTTGGCTGCTTTGACTCAATGCCAACCTTTTCCAACACTATTCCTCTTGCCTGTGGCGCACCTTCTAGAGGATTTGCCTTCTTGTCAAGCATGAGCATTCTTCTCTTATAATATTTTTCTGACCACCGAGCACGGCTCTTCTTTGCCTTAAGAACCCTGCCTGCGAACAGACCTAGTGGAGATTTACCCATTCATATTCACCCTATTACTACTATTTCCCTGCTCAGGGCCAACTATTAACACATTGGATATTTGGAAGTATCGCTTCGCAAGAAGCCTTGCCTTCTCTGCATTCCTACCTTCCCTCCCTACTACGGCTCCTTTTTTCCTAGGATCAACTGTGACAACCGCCTGCTTTGTCCCGTCACCTCTTTCAGATAACCTAACATCATTTATCATATCAGCATTGAGCATATTGCGGATGAACTCTACAGGATCCTCAGAAAATTCAACAAGTTCTATCTTTTTTGCAACCATGTTTTGCAGCTGTTTGATTGTAGAACCGCCTTTGCCAATGGCAAGCCCCATCTGGCCTTTATTTACAACGAAAATAACGCGGTCCATTTTGTCGTCGACAATGCAGTCTCTTGTTGTTGCGCTTGTGATGCTTTGGAAGAGAGACATTAGGCGCAACTCATCAGAAGTAAGCTTAATCTCAGTCATTTTCACAGCGTCCCTATACGGAGGTATAATGCAAAAGATGACGGAGACGGCAACAATAAATCATTCTCACAACTCAATTTATATCTCACAGGTACCTTTTCTATTATTTGTCCTTTTTTTCTGATACTATAGCGCTTATTTCCTCTGCTGTCCCGCTCTTGATTGCTATGGTAGTAATCCTGAAAGGCTTATTACAGAGCTTGCCTAGCTGCACGGAAGTGCCGGAATACTCATAGATTGTGACATTGGTAGACTTGGCCTGCTCTTCTAGCTTTTTTCTATATTCAGGGTCGATGGACTTGCTGACGATTATCAGCTTCGAGCCTTTGACTGACTGCAATACTTCCTTGACGCCACTCTTGTACTTGTCGGCGGCTATTGCATCCTTAATCACTTTTTCCAGTGTTTTCATTGTCCTTCACCTTCATGTACAGGTCTACCATTCCAGTGCCGACAGGTACAGTAGCACCTACTATAACGTTTTCTGTCACTCCTCTTAATGTTTCAATCTGCCCTTCAAGCGATGCTTTGGCAATTGTTGGCACTGTAATTTCAAATGCCGCCCTTGCAAGAACTGATGTCTTAGTTCCTGCGATGCCATGCCGGCCTATCTGTTGCAGGTATCCCTTCGATGTCATAAGGTCAGCCACAAGCATGATGTGTCGCGTATCCACCTCCAACCCCTGCTCTTCAAGCGTATTTGTGATCTCTTTGACAAGCGCGGTTCTTGCGGCTTCAATGCCAAGCATCTGCCAGATCTCGTAAACATTGTTCGTCGTAGTTCTGGTAGTATCTACGCCATCTACTGCCATCACCTTTGCAAGGTTAGAGCCGGCGGTCTGGATAACCCACTCTTCATCCTGCTTGACTATTGTTACACGCTCAATGTCGGATACACCCTTTACACGTATGTTGAGCAGCTTGCTCTTGATTGTGAGCAGTGTCTGCGCGTCAGGCTCATCTGGAACCGTTACCTTGATGAAGAGCTTGTTTTCGTTTGGCTTGATGCTGTACTTCTTCTTTGAGGTCTCAAGTACTTCTTGCACATCGGCAAAAGTGCATCCTCGTTCTGCCAGCTTTGCTTCAGATAGATGGAATGTCAATATGCCGCTATAGTCAGTCTCGGTCCTGTCAACAAGATCGCCTATCTGAGTGAACAATATCTCCCTTGCTACTTCAAGGGCCTTTTCCCTCGACACTTTGTGGCTTTCGTCAAGGTAAATATCCATCGTAGGCGTCACCGGCTTCTTTCTTGCATCTACAAGCTCAATGAGCCGTGGAAGGCCAAGCGTCACGTTTCTCTCCTTAACGCCGGCAAAGTGAAATGTCCTGAGCGTCATCTGGGTTCCCGGCTCACCTATAGACTGTGCTGTCACTACACCGACTGCCTCTCCGGGCTCTGCAAGCGCCCTATCGATAAGATCAAGTACCTTCTTCATTACTTTTTCAACACCATCTTTGCTGAGTCTGTTCTCAAGGAGCGCCTTTTCCAGATTAGCCTTCATTCTCGGGTTGAGGCTTCCGGCATATTTTGAAATTATGTCCTTGGTGACATCCTCAACAGCCTTGCGTCCTTCGTCAACAATTGATTCAGCTTCAATAAGCCTTGAGATGTTGACAGCCTCGCCATGGTCGCTCTTCGCAGGGTCGATGCCGTCCTCGCCATACAGATACTGCACGATGTTGCCGTGGGGGTCGCGTACGGTATGATCATATTCAATCTTTAGGTGCTCAAGTGCGTTAATCAATCTCCTCTGCATGTAACCAGACTGCTGGGTTCTGACTGCAGTGTCTACAAGGCCTTCCCTTCCGCCCATTGCGTGAAAGAAGAACTCAAGCGGAGACAGACCATCGCGATAGTTTGACTTGACAAAGCCCTTTGCATCAGGGTTGGTGTCATTTGGCTTAAAATGTGAAAGCGCTCTGTTGTGATAGCCCTTCTGGATTCTCTTGCCTCTGATCGATTGCTGTCCTAATGCTGCAGTCATTTGGCCGATGTTGAGTGTCGACCCTCTTGCACCCGTAGATGCCATGATCACGCCTGAGTTTTCGTTAGGGAATGCCCTGTCGGCTGTCCTGCCAGCGCGATCACGGGCGCGGGATAGTTCATTTACAACATACAACTCTAGTGCTTCTTCTCCGGACAGACCCCTTGTTAGCGGGAGCGTGCCTTCATTGTACTGTTGTATCAACTCGTAGACCTTTTCGTAGGTCCTTTGGATGATGTCACTGATGGCCTGTCGGCTCTCTGGCGGCAGCCACAGGTCAGAGTACCCGTAGCTAAATCCTCTATGGGTGATGTATGTCTTAAGCATGGTAAGTATCGAGTCAAGGAACTTTCTTGCCGCGTCTGTGCCATAGTCCTTGGCGATTCTGTGAAGCACGCTGTCCGGCTCTTCGGCACCAATCGATGCCTTATCGATGACGCCGCTGATAAGCTCACCATTCTTTATGACTACATCCTTGCCTTCTCCCTTTGCGGCCTTGTTCCACTTTGAAGTAATGATAAAGTTAAAGTCCTTTGGCAGGAAGAGTGAGAACAGCTGCCTGCCGGAGTACCTCTTTTGGCCGTCCTCGGTGGTTATCAGCGGCTCGGGTAGTGGCCCATGATAGCCACCTAGCATAGCCAAATTTGCGAATTCATCTCTTGTCAGAGTTGAGCTGTCGCGGGTAAGGAGAAATGCACCGGTAATGAAATCTCTGATGCCGCCAATGATAGGGCCGCCGTACCTCGGTGAGATCAATTGATCTTGCACCCTCATAAGAAGCGTTGCTTCAGCCCTTGCTTCTTCGCTCTGAGGCACATGAAGGTTCATTTCGTCTCCGTCAAAGTCAGCATTGTATGGGGGACAGACTGCAGGATGCAGTCTGAATGTGCGGTAGGGCAGCACCTTGACGCTGTGGGCCATAATCGACATTCTGTGGAGTGAAGGTTGCCTATTGAAAATGACAATGTCGCTGTCTGAGAGATGGCGCTCTACAATGTAGCCAAGGGCAAGTGAATCAGCTATTGCTTTTCTGTCGGTAACATAATCGAGTCTAATCTTGACTCCGTCCGGCCTAATGATATAGTTTGCTCCGGGATATGTATTAGGGCCATTCATCACTAACCCTTTGAGCCGCTCTAAGTTCCATTGCGAAACTGTTTCTGGTATAGTGAGCTTCTTTGCAACATCTACCGGTACGCCGACATCAGATATTGCAAGGTTAGGGTCAGGTGAAATCACAGTTCTGCTGGAAAAGTCGACACGCTTGCCTGAAAGTGAGCCTCTGAATCTTCCTTCCTTGCCCTTCAACCTCTGTGTAAGAGTCTTAAGCGGCCGGCCAGACCTGTGGTGAGCCTGTGGAATGCCGGAAACTTCGTTGTCAAAGTACGTCGTAACATGGTACTGCAGTAGGTCGACTAAGTCCTGCACAATAAGCGGAGGAGTTCCTGCTTCTTTGCTTTCCTTGAGGCGCTGGTTGACCCTGATGATATCGACAAGCTTGTGAGTTAGGTCATCTTCTGACCTAATGCCTGTCTCCAGAATAATTGAGGGTCTGACAGTCACCGGTGGTACGGGCAGTACTTGCAGTACAAACCACTCTGGCCTTGCTGTCTTGGGATCATACCCAAGCAGCGTCAAGTCGTCATTAGGTATATGGCTCAGTCTTTCGCGGATAGTGATTGGAAGCAGTCTGTTTTCGCCAGCATCAGTCCGCTCAACAAATATCGTCGGTTTTGTAAATATCAAGTCATACTGCTCTTTGCCGCAGTGCGGGCAGGCCTTGACCTTCTTGGCCCGCTCAATAATATCGTCTTTAATGTTTTCAAGTGTAATTACTGCATATGCCGCTTTTGTGTCGCGGATCGATTTGTAGTGGGCGAGCTCTTCTACATCAAGCTTGATCCTGTTGCATGATCGGCAGGTTATCAAGAGCAGCTTATGAATATCATCTACAAAAGCGATGTGGAGCACAGGCTCTGCTAACTCGATGTGACCGAAATGCCCCGGGCATTTCGCAGAAGTGTTTCCACAAGTGGCACATTTTTGGCCAGGCTCAAGTGTGCCCAACCTGTTGTCCATCAAGCCGCCTTGCACTGGCATTCCGTCTTCGTCATATGTTTCAGGTGCAGTGATCTCAGCTACTGAGAACTTGCGCACTTCAGTTGGCGACCATACACTAAACTTTATTCCACCTAGAGTTTTTGCAGATTCTTCCATCATTCTATCTCTACACCTTCTCCTTTACAAGTAGCCTCGGCGCGACATTGAGACTCATCATTTCCTGCAACAGCAGCTTGAACGCATACGCAATCACTACAGATGATATCTTGGCTTTTTCCCCGCACACACGACAGATGTATCGGCGCTGTTTGACGTCATAGTATGCCAGTAAGCCACAACGCTCACAGACATTTACTTCAGCCTTGTCCGATTCTTCTAGCAGCCTGTCCTTGAGCATCATGGATGCGCCATATGCGATAAGACAATCCCGCTCCATTTCGCCAAATCTCAATCCGCCGCCGCGCGCCCTGCCCTCAGTTGGCTGCTTTGTCAACATCTGAACCTGACCTCTGGCGCGGCTATGGATCTTGTCGGCAACCATGTGATGCAATTTTTGGTAATAAACGACACCGATGTAGACATCTGCAGGAAATCTTCGTCCAGTCCTGCCGTCGTACATCACCTCCTTACCGGTATACTTGAAGCCGTAATGCTCCATTGCATTCTTAATGTCGTCTAGCTTTTCTCCAAGAAAAGCCGAGCCGTCAGCTATCTTGCCGCGGAGTGAAGCGGCTTTGCCGCCTAGCGATTCCATGAACTGGCCAACTGTCATCCTTGATGGAAATGCATGAGGATTGATCATGATGTCTGGCACAATGCCTTCCTCAGTATATGGCAGGTCTTCTTGATTGACCAACATGCCGACAACCCCTTTCTGGCCATGCCGTGAGGCGAACTTATCCCCAATCTCAGGGATGCGCATGTCGCGAACTCTAATTTTGTACATCTTGCCGCCTTCAACTGACTGAGTCACAATGACTGTATCGACCACACCGTTTTCTGACGGCCTGACGCCGACTGAAGTGTCTCGCCTGTATGGACCCTTAACCTCAAACTCCTTGTATTCTTCCATAAACCGTGGAGGCGAAGTTCTACCGATTAAGATGTCTCCTCCGTTAACTACTGCCTCGTGCATAATCGCGCCGTCCTGCTCAAGCAGACGGTAAGCCTTCTCGCCTCTGTAGCCCCGAATATTGGCATCAGGTGGTGGTACTTCAAAACTATCTTTCATCCCGCCGGGATACTGCTTTGCTTCTGCCTCGTAAATCCTATAAAAGAATGTCCTGCCAAGCCCTCTATCTACTGATGCTTTGTTGAACACCACGGCGTCTTCTATGTTGTAGCCTTCAAATGGGAGCACAGCGACGACACAATTCTGCCCTGTTGGTCGGTCTTCAAGACCAAGTAGATTAATCGCCTTCGTGCTCACTACGGGTGTTTGCGGGTAGAGCATAAAGTGCTGTCTTACGTACGTGCTTGCATTCATCAATGGCGTAGAAAAGCCAAGACTTTGCTTTGCCATTGCACTTTCGTAGGTGTTCCTTGGTGACTGATTGTGCTCAGGATATGGAATGATCGAAGCTCCCACACCCAAGATGGCAGATGGAAATATCTCTAGATGAGTGTGCAGGGGTTCTATTTTCTTTGGATCAATTGCGACATAGCAGTTCTCCTCCTCGTTTGCGTCTACCAGCTCAATCATACCCATATAGATGAGGTCATTCCAAGAAAGGAACTTTTTCGATATCTTTTCAATTACCTCATATGTTACAAGCGGCCTGCCATCTCTAATGACTACAAGTGACCTAAGCACCCTGCCAGCGTTGCAGCTAATGTAAAGACGCTTTGTGGCATTGGGGTTTTGCGAACTGTAAAGGTAGATGCCGACATGGGGATGGATCTTGCCTGATCTCCTCATAGACCTAAGTGTGTCGGCAAGGTGTTCTCCCTTCTCAATGTAGCCGATAAGCCGACCGTCGACGAACACCCTTGTGCCCGACTTCCTTAGAGCCGGGTCGACGTCATCTACGCTCTGTATTCCCAGCTCATACAGCTTTTCTGTAATTTCGGCGTTCTGGATGTTGACGGAAATTATAGCTGACAGCGCAAGATTCTTGACAAGGCCGCAGTTAGAGCCCTCAGGAGTCTCTGCGGGGCATATTCTGCCAAAGTGCGTTGCATGCAGATCCCTTGCCTCAAAATTAGGCTGGCTCCTACTAAGAGGCGACTGAATCCTTCGCAAATGCGAAATAGTCGACATATAGTTTGTCCTATCAAGCAGCTGTGTGACGCCTACCCTGCCCCTACCCCAGTTGCCTGTTGCAATGGCGTTGTTCAGCTTGTCTGACACGATGCCAGGCCTGACAGCTGCAGCGACAGCGTTGATGCCGCGCTTTTGGCCTGAGCGCTCCAGCTGATACTTCATATCACGTATCAAATTACGAAAGGCAGTCCGGAACAGGTCGGCAAGCATCTGGCCAGCAAACTTAATCACCTTGTTGCCATAATGGTCTTTATCATCAGTACCTATCCAGCCAAGCTTGAGCTCAATAAGCTTGCAGGCTGACTCGCCCAAGAATAGGGCCTTTTCGTGCCTGTTGTCAGGGTTTTTGCCGATGTGTGGCAAAAGACCCCAATCAAGCAATGTTTCGGCTCGCTTGATCTGGAATTCTTCAAGCATGCCAGGTGCAATCCTCTTGCTGATATATACTATGGCATCCCTGCTTCTGTTGACATCACCTGCCTTTTCAAATGAAGGCTCAAGCTCATCTTGTACGATTTCATTGAGTGAAACCGAGTCAGCGATATCCTTGTCAGATTCAAGACCAAGAGCCCTTATTAGCGTGATAAGTGGGATATCTACTGGCGAGCCTGGGATCTTGGTTACTATTGAACCATCTGGGCGCATTATCAGTTCTAGTTTTGCTCTATAGCCCACAATTGAGGAATAGACTTTGGCCTTGTACAGCATAGTGCCTGTGGTTTCTTCGGCATCGACAATTATTTTGTTATATGAAAGATCTTCAAGTCCTACTATGACCCGTTCTGAGCCGTTAATGATGAAGTACCCACCAGGATCCCGGGCGTCTTCGCCAAATTCGACAAGCTTGGACTCGGGCAGGTTGTGCAGAATGCATGTATTGGACTTAACCATCACCGGCATGTCGCCTATGTGGATAAAGCGCGATTCCAGAATCTTGCCGTCTTCGACTACGCTACACTCCAACATCACAGGCGATGCATAGGTCAAGTTACGGAGCCTTGCTTCCATCGGGGCAACATGTGTTATCGAGCCGTCAAGCTCCATTATTCTCGGTTGCTGGAGCTTGATCTTGCCCAGTTTGATCTTGTAAGGATATTCTGCGGTTTCTATTTCAATTTCGCCTACCTCGTCGATTATACTTTGGAGCCCCCGCTCCATGAACTCGTTATAAGAATTCAGATGCTGCCTTGCAACGCCTTCCCTTCGTAAAATATCATTGATGATCGGCCACATCTCGATAGAATTCTCTATCATTGTATACTCAGCCCTCTACGACGTAACGGTAATATACACTTTCACCTGCCGTTGGGCTCTTTCTCGTTATTTTGATAATGTCACCTGGCCTAACATCTAAGTCTTCGAGCGCCTTGTCGCTTATCATAACGTACGGAAGCTGGCTTGGCTTGGCGTTATACTTTTTTAGAATCTCTTCTGCCTGATCTTTGGGCAGGATTTCGTGCTTTGGCTGGTAAATGTGGTTAGTTATCTTGACTACCTTTTTTTCAGACAATAGAATATGCCTCCGAATAGAAAAACAGATTTTCTGTAAAAAAAAACATCAAAGTTAAGCCTAGTGGAGAGTGAGCATATATAAGTATTCGCACTTGTATGCATTTTGATTTTCTTTGAAAAAACTAATGGAATTACGTTACTGCGCTTGTTTGAAATAAACTATGCGTTAGAATTTCTGTACAAAAAAGATAAATAGTGATGCAATTATAGCGTGATGGTGTGCATGAAGGAGAATGGACTATAAAATATATACTTTAATGGCAATATTGCTGGGCTCAGTTGCATTGGTTGTACCGATTGGAACTACATATGCCCAGACAGATGCTGCCACGTCTAACGCGACAGATGCTGCCACGACTGATGAGGCAGAGGTTCCCGCTATTAACGCAACAGGAGGAGGAGAATTGACAACATTCGACCTCACAGCAGGAGGCCAAACATATCCAATAGAGTACATGATCACTGGTGGCTCTGTGGAGAATATGACAACCCATAGCGAGAATCAAACGCTTGGAGTTACAATTAACTCAATGAGTAATGGAACGCTAACTCTTAGACTACCAAGGGAGGTAATTGACTCTAAAACAGACGAAGGAGAAGATGCGGATTTTGTAGCATTTATTGATAACGCTGAATACGTAGAACCAGGCGAAATCGAGCCAGCAGAAGACACGAGAACACTGTTAATTGGCTTCCCAGCAGGTGCAGAGTCAATTGATGTCATAGGTACATCTGTAATTCCGGAATTCAGCACAATAGCTGTTGTCGTGCTGGCCATTGCAATTGTTGGAATCATCATAGCAACTGCAAGACA
This sequence comes from Nitrososphaeraceae archaeon, assembly GCA_025922735.1. Taxonomy (GTDB): domain Archaea; phylum Thermoproteota; class Nitrososphaeria; order Nitrososphaerales; family Nitrososphaeraceae; genus Nitrososphaera. The sequence continues at coordinate 11,711 of JAICHI010000002.1, forward strand.
CAACATATTCAATTTCGGCCCAAGGATGTAAAACTTTTTTCCCTCTTTCTTTTTATTATTTGAAAAAGCCTTACCGAAAGGTGTTGTTGTTGTTGTTATCGCAAGATGGGGCCTTCGGAGGGATTTGAACCCTCCTCAAGCGGTCTCTGCCGGAAGTGGAGAAATCGACCACAGCCGCCTATACTAACCAGGCTATACTACGAAGGCCAGCTGCTAGAAAATTTGCAACAACTACAGTATATAATCGTTCGACTATCATCTATTTGGAAGAATGCCGACTCTGACAGTTTCAATACCTAGATTCTCAAGCCGCTCCGCAAGGCCGTTGAGGCCTATTGAGTCACCCCCCAAGTGTCCCATTACTACAAGGTTTCCCTCCAGCTTTTCTTCCCTCATTTTCATTAGTTCGCCATAATCTATGTGCAGATAGATGACTGTAGAAACACCATGCTGAAAGTATGCCTTAGCAATGTTAAAGCCACCATTAGTGCCTGCGGCCACTACTAAAGTCCAATGGCCTGCTTTGTTGTTTTGATTCCCAAACCTTACTCGTACCTTGGTTGCAGCATGGCGGAATTCTGGGATCTTGCCAATGGATTTGACAATATCTGATACGTATTCTGTCCTGCCGGCCTTGATGGCGCGCAATATAACCTGTCGCATGTATTCGTCGCATGGCTGGTGGATATTGACAAGAGGCATGCCAAGCGCCTTGGCAGCTCCGACAACATCGCTGTAAATGCTAGCATGGTTACGCGTCTCGATTCGCTCCTTGAGCTTCTCAACGGCCTCTCTTGCGACTTTCTTTGGAACACCATGCTCTACCATATAGTCGATGTGCGTATCAAACACCTTGTAAAAATTGACTGCGGTAGCACCAATGGGGTGGTGAGCAATGACTGCATCACACTCAAGCTGCTTTGCAAGCATCAGCTCTGCCGTTCCTATATCTATTCCGATCAGTACTTTGTTTATGTTCTTACCTTTTATGTGCACGGCGCTGTCTGCCGGCATTTTCTTCCAGCCGGCAAGCTCAAGCCCCACTTTCATTATTCTATCGGTGTCCACAGCCACGGCTACCAGTCGGCACAGTGAAAAATTTAAATCTGATCTACAAGCCATTACCAAAGCGAGTATGAGCTGCTCAGATGAGCACGTTTCCCATTCTATGCACGACAATCTGATCCAGATCACACCACAGCTGAAAGTAAGGTTGCAGAAAGCAAAGTATGGGGTCTACAACCACTCTGCAGTAGAGCTGTGCCACTGGACAAAAAAATCGTTTGCGGATGGGGGCAACTGCTATAAACACAAGTTCTATGGCATCTCTACTCACCAATGCATGGAGATGACCCCGACTGCAATGAACTGTGAAAACAGGTGCATTTACTGCTGGCGCCCAACAGAGTTTTATGATACGCTGCAGATGCCAGAGGAGCTAGTCGACGAGCCAGACATTATCATTGAACAATTGTTGGCTGAGCGGAAAAAGCTGATAAATGGTTTTTATGGTAACCCTAAGAACAATAAGAAAAAGCTTGATGAATCGCTGCTGCCAGCCCATTATGCAATTTCATTATCAGGCGAACCGACAATGTATCCTAAGCTGCCGCAGCTGATAAAATACTTAAGGTCGCTCAAGGCAACAAAGTCAATTTTTCTGGTGACAAACGGACAAGAGCCGGATATGCTAAGGAGGCTAGCTGTAGAAGACGCACTGCCCACTCAGATTTACCTATCTACTAACGCGTCAAACAAAAAAATGTTCTATCAGATAAACCGTCCTCGTCACCGCAACGCATGGGAGCGCTGGTGGGAGAGCCTCAGATTACTTGCAACTCTCAACACCAGAACTGTGCTTCGGATGACTATGATAAAGGGATACAATGACAGCTACGATTTTGTTAATGACTTTGCAGATATGATGGTGCAGGGTAACCCTCATTTTATTGAGATTAAATCTTATATGCACATTGGCATGTCGACCCAGCGGCTAGAGCAAGACCATATGCTGGAAATGAATGAAATAAGGAACTTTGCATCCGAGCTGTGTGCCAAGATGCCTTCATTCAAGATAATGGATGAAAGCGAGATTTCAAGGATAGTGGTACTACAGAATAAAGTGCGCTATGTGGACAGGTGGATTAAGGAATACAAGATTTGAGTGTCAGAGATTTAGGTACCACTTGGCAAAGTTTTCAAGTGCTCTTCTGCGGTGCGAATATTCATTCTTGCTTTTCTTTAGCTCCGCAAATGTGAGGTCGGTGCCATCAGGCACAAATATAGGATCATAGCCCCAACCACCGCCCTCTGTTACCCTCTCAGATATCCTGCCGTCAACTCTTCCCTCGGATATTGACAATGTTATTCCATTATAGAAGGCAATCAGCGAGCGGAAGTACGCTGACCGGTTGGCTGACCCGGTAAGTAATTTTAGTATACCATCATTTCCAATGGTTCTGAATACAAATGACGAATATGGGCCTGGAAAGCCGCCAAGGCTGTCGATAAACAGGCCGTCGTCTTCGACGATGACTTGCCTCCCCACTTCTGCAAATGCAGTTTTTGCCTTCTCCCTTGCTATTTCCTCAAGCGAGTCTGATTGGATTTCAACGAGGCTGATCTTTGCAAATTCGACGGAAACATTCTGAGTCGAGAGTATTAATTGGACTTCGAAGAATTTGTTTTGATTGGTGCTTGCAAAAGTTATAGTTTCCATGCTCTAAGTCATCCTCGCATACCTTCCGCGCTGTTCTATCTTCCTGACGTTTTCTAAAGTTTTATCTATCTTTTTTGTGCCAACAACACTAGCATAACCTTCCACAAAGCAAGGAAATGCTTTTCTAACTGCTATATGCGCGCTGGTAAACACTTCTTTTATGAGTCGGATATCGGTTGCCATGTCTTCGGTGCGCTCTGAGTAATATGAAAGACCAAAGTCCAGGAGGACAAGCCTTTTGTTCATTACAAAATTTGAAGTCGTCAGGTCACCGTGAATAATGTTGCTTGCATGCAGCAGTGCGGCACAGCGACCTATCTTGTAGCAGATGTCCGGCGTTAGCGCGTCTCTAACGTTTTGCCCTTCAATGAACTCCATTATTATTTCAGCTTTAACAGGATCGACAAAATATACAAATGGAGTCATGACGCCTGCGGACTTGGCAGCAGACATAAAACTTGCTTCATGTATTGTCCTGTACTTTCGGATTGCTGCGTCCAAGTCTGGATGGCGGTAGGACTTGGGTGAGCGCACTTTGGAAACCGCTTTCTTGCTGTTCCATTCTACAATGTAGATGTCGGCTTCTGCTCCCCTTTTTATCAGCAATGGCTGCAATAGTAATATAGGCTCTGCGGTGAAGATAAAAATGTGGTGAGTTTCCACCCAGCACCGGGCGAAAAAATACTCCTTGACGAGGACTGCTCCGAGGACAGGCTGAAGAGCGGCATACTCTTGCTGACTGACCATAGGTTGGTATTTCAAAGGACACAAGGTAGAATAGCAACTCTTTCAAAAAAGGAGACGGAAGTTGTTCTTGATGTACCGCTTGATAAAATATCTTCAGTCAGGTCTGAAGGGTTCCTTGTGAAAAAGCTGGTGGTAATTGTATCAGGAGACCAGATCTACAAGTTTGGCGTGTTTAATAATGGCAAGTGGGAGCGCCAGATAAAGCAGATTACTAGCGGCGCCAGCTGACATGCACAGTGTCAAGTCGCCACGACTGCTGCACAGTCGACTCTTCCACTTGAACATTCATTTTTGTAGCCATGTACTCCCGCAATGCAGTCCACGCGATCTGAGCACCATTGTCGCCGGCGAACTTGATTGGGCAGACAAACAATTTGGCATCTTGCCGACTGCATACACTATCAAGCATTTGAGCAAGCCTCTTATTTGCTGCTACTCCACCCACAATCATCATTTCTTTCTTGCTGGTGAACGAAAGGGCCCGCTCGACAGCCTCTGCCAACATTGCAAATGCTGTTTCTTGCAGGGAGTAGCATGTATCTGCCAACTCAGTATTGCATGAAGCAAGCTTGACTGCTGCAGTCAGGAGGCCTGAGAATGAGACATCGTTTCCTTTAATGATGTAAGGCAGCTGCATGTATTTTCCAGCCGACTGGCTTGCTAATTCTTCGATCCTGTTGCCACAAGGGGAGGCAAAGCCAAGAGCCCGACCAAATTGGTCGAGCAATTGTCCAACGGTGATGTCAAGTGTCTCGCCAAAGACGCGCCAGCGGCCATGGGAAAATGCAAGTGTCATCGTATGGCCGCCTGACACCAGCAGCACAAGCGGGTCGGAAGCGCCTGTGAGCATTGCTCCAAGCTCGATATGACCAAGGGCATGGTTGACAGGCACAAGCGGCTTCTTGTAAAATCCTGCAACTGTCCTTGCTATCACTGCACCAACGCGCAAACATGGCCCAAGACCCGGTCCAGCTGAGTACCCGACAATGTCAATATCCTTCATTGTGACATTGCCTGATTTTAGTGCATTTCTTAAAATATCTGGCGACACTTCCATGTGGTGTCGCGATGCTTCGCGTGGATGAATACCGCTTCCCTCTGGTGCCTTGTAGACATCGCGGGCATCAGAGAGTATCTTGCCCCTTGAATCAATTACTGAACAACCAAATGTATGCGCAGTGCTTTCAATTCCAAGGCACAGCATTGTTATTGTCTATCATCCCCTGCTTGTCGCTGACGCTATCTTAATCACGTCACCATTTTTCAGCTGATGGTTGGCAGCGATCCTCTGTTTTGTCCTTGCGTCAACTGCATATAGAAAGCCCTTTGCTAGATCTGCGTGTATTGCTTCTGCAAGATTCTTGGCCGTTGAGCCTTCAGGCAGAAGCCAGACATCAGGCAGAATATTCCCCTTCTTGTCTGTGAGTTTAAACTCGTCTTCCACTGGATATACCGCCACCATGCGGAGAAGCTTAAAGCACGCAATGTTGATAGCTTCCTGAACTCCCGTAGAACCATATTTTTGCATGAACATCTTGACAATGTCAAGCGCCTTTAGTTGCTGGGCAGTTAATACCACCTCGGGCTTAACATCAAACGAAGCATCGCCAGGTAGATAATGCAGAATGCCTTTTTTGGATGCCTTTCTCAATAGCGCCTCAGCTTCTGATGCACAGGGAACCAGCTCGAGGCCGCCAGCTTTCATCTTCTTGATATTATCATCTGCCGAAGGCAGGTCCGCCTTGTTAGCCGCTATCACAAACGGCTTGGCTCTTTTGCGTAGCACTTTGCAAAATAGTAGTATGTCATTTTGAGTCCATGCCACAGGCTTTTTTGAAGCTAAGCCTGATGCTTGTACTGCATTTGTGATCGTCTGCTCGCTTATTGCAAGACCCGATAAGCGCTTGGCAAGCAGCTGTTCCAGCTTTTGACCTTGGCTCTCGGCTTCCCTTGCAGTCTTGCTCCAATCTCTTCCAATGATCGATTCAAGCCAAAGATCAAATTCTTCCTCTACAAACTGGATATCAAATGCAGGGTCTCCGGTTCCAGCTCGAACCGGTCTACCGTTGTTATCTGTCGAACCGGAAGCATCTATGACATGTATGAGAACATCGGCCTGCCTTGCGTCATCAAGGAACTTGTTACCAAGTCCCTTGCCGGCATGTGCCCCAGGCACAAGGCCTGCTACGTCCACCAGCTTGACAGGGATGAACCTGTTGCCGTCTATGCATACCGAGTGGACTGGGTTATCCTGCACACCAAACTCCCGACAGACACATTTTGTTCGAGCATAAGCTACACCTACATTGGGCTCGATTGTTGTAAAGGGATAGTTTGCTACAGGAACCGCAAGGTCTGTGGCTGCATTAAAGAAAGTGGATTTGCCTACATTGGCCTTGCCAATCAAGCCTATTATCATGTAGCAGCTTCACTTTGGCTCATCCCGCCATTAATGTCTTCTTTCGAAATCTAATAAAATGCAAGCACCATAATAATTGGAGCTTTGAACAAGGATGCAGTCAAGCTGATCAAGAGGCTAAGGCTTAAGAAGCACCCGGAAGGTGGCTACTTCAAGCAGACATACACGGCAGACACAATAGTAAATGTTGCAGGGTATGATAAGCCCCGATACATTTCAACAGCGATCTATTACATGCTAGTTGGTGACCAGTTTTCAGCTCTTCATAGAATTAAGTCCGATGAATTGTGGCACCACTACACCGGTGGCTCACTAACACTGTATGCGATCGATAATGGAATATTGTCCAAGATCAAAATGGGAAAGAGCATGGGTGAAGCACCCCAAGTTGCTATAAAGGCAAACACATGGTTCGCTGCTTCACTCAACGATAAGAAATCATACTGCTTGCTTGGCTGCACTGTATCACCTGGCTTTGATTATAGCGACTGGGAGCTTGGTAAAAGGCATGAGCTTATCAAGATGTATCCTCAGCACAGAACGATCATTGAAAGATATACTACCATTGTTTAATAGTCGCAAGCTCAATTCTGATCGCGTTGCCTACCACTAGACCGGCAGCAGTGTGCGTTGTAAGCGGAGGGCTTGACTCAGTGTGCTATGCCGCTTCTCTTGCAGCAAACGATGGATATGATTTGTATTTATTGACGTTTGCATACGGCCAGCGAGCAGAACGTGAAATTGAGCGTTCACGCTACTTTGCCAGGTTGCTAAATGCAAAAGACCACAAGGTAGCAGACATGGGCTTTATGAAATCGCTCTACAACAAAAGCAATGCCTTGACAGACAGCAGGCAAGAGTTGTCACAGGAATTTTCACATAGCTTAGTCGTTCCCATCCGCAATGCGGTGTTTCTGACAATAGCTGCTGCATGGGCTATGAGTATCAATGCTAGGGTTGTTGCCTATGGGGCTCACACTGGTGACACTCTGCACTATCCAGACTGCCGGCCTGGCTTTGTCAGCGCTATGAGGGAAGCTCTCAACACAGCTGAATCAGACAGCATCCTATCGGGTTTGCGGCAGCAAATAATGATACTATCACCGGCTGTCATGGGACTTGACAAATCTACTTTAGTGAGGACAGGCTACAAGATCTTGGGCGACAAGATATTCTACACATGGAGCTGCTACTCTGATGGCATCAAAGTGGATAGAGATTATTTGCACTGCGGTCGGTGCGAATCGTGTATAAATAGGAAAAATGCATTTACTACTGCTCAAATAGAGGACAAGACCCAGTATGCGACAGAAAACCACACCAGGCATAACAACAAAGCTAAGTGAAATATTCACAAGCATTGAAGGAGAGGGCATACTTTTTGGCACCAAAACGATGTTTGTGAGGCTGGCAGGCTGTCCATTTAGGTGCCATTGGTGCGACACACCCTATGCCCTACCAATGGACAGCGGGAGTGATTATTCCGTTGAGGAGGTAAAGGAGATTATCTCAAAGAGCCTTCAGCCAAACACATACAAGATCAATTTCACAGGAGGCGAGCCACTAGTGCAGTATGAAGCAGTCATAGAGCTAGCCAAATTCGTCAGGCAAAAAGGCTTGAGAGCATACCTGGAGTCGGCTTGCTATGACGCTGGGAGGTTTGCCAAGGTCTTGCCATACATGGACATATGTAAGGTCGAGCTCAAGCTAAGAGATTCCAAGATAGTAAATGAAAAGCAGTACTGCAACCTGCTAAAGAACGAGCTTGAGTGCCTAAGGCAGGCAGTCAGCAGCTGCAAAACTACCTATATCAAAGTAGTAGTAACAAATTCGTCAAACCTTAAGGAATTCAAAGAGATAGTACGTGAAGTGTTCAGAATCGCCAAGCCGTCGGAGCTAGCAGGATTTATAATACAGCCAAGTTATAGAATTGACGAGCCAACGTTGGATGTGCTTTTTGGCTTTTATGACGCTGTTTACCCTATGTACGATCAGGTGCGCGTTGTACCACAACTACACAAGATTATAGGAGCTAGGTAAAAAGAAAAAATGACAACAGACAAAAAAAGTATCAACAGGAAAAAGGTTGCCAAGCTTGTCAGGCAATTATTGATAGAGCTTGGCGAGAACCCTGACAGGGAAGGGCTTGTCGGCACTCCAAACAGGATAGCTGGCATGTATGAAGAGATATTTGGAGGTTATAGGATGGATGCCCAGTTGGACGTCAGCTTTTCAGAAGAGACAGAGGCCGTCATCGCAAAGGACATACAGTTCTACAGTATGTGCGAGCACCACATGTTGCCATTCTTTGGAAAGATACATGTTGCCTATATTCCATCTGGCAAGGTATTTGGTGTATCGAAACTGGTAAGGCTGGTTGAAAAGTATTCTCGCCGGCTCCAGATACAAGAGCGGCTTACAAAGCAAATAGCTGATGAACTTGTACGGATGGGAGTAAAGGGAGCGCTCGTAATAGCAGAGGGCGAACACCTTTGCATGAAAATGCGCGGTGTTCGCAACGACAGTTCGATCACAACTATAGCACATCGTGGAGTAATAGAGAAGAAAGAGGTCCGCGAACAGGTCCTGGCGCTGATCTATAACCCCAAGTCTGAAATATCTAGGCTGTAAAAGGATCACTTTGTTCTTTTTAAAAAAATAAGTATCATACATGCGGTTCCAACACAACCATACACAATATCCCCATCCATTTTATCATTGTCCTCGCTCTATATCGTTTTGCTGCCAGTCATGGTATCGAAACATCACGGAGAATAGCGTTGTTGTAATGTTACGTAACTGCTAGAAAATCATCAAAGGATTTCTTAGAACTCTTATTCATGCAATTGTCGATATTGGCTCGTGTTCTGCGGGATGACTTGTGCAAAAAATATTTACATAGCATTCCATACAAAGTAGGGTGGTAATTAGCAGACGACAGACTCATATATAGACTGCATAGTGTGTGGCTACAGGTATGGCTCATTGTCGTCGGCCTGCCCACGATGCGGCGTCCTAAACAGTCTAGTTTCTGTGCCTATACCACCACCAAAGAAAAAAAGTGCCGCCGCCCGCAAAGTAGCGACAGGTATAGTGATTGCCATAATTGTTCTTGCAGGCATCATCTTGCTTGCTCCTGCTCTTGCCAACTTTGTAATCCAGCAGAAGGACAATCCGGCAATTACGATCCTGCAGCCGCAGAGCCAGCAGCCCAGGACTGTGCCCCGCGAAGAGCTTGTGCAGCATGTACTCGACAGGATAAACAAAGATAGGACCGACTTCGGCTTGCTTCCAGTCAAGCTGAGCTCCAACCAGGCCGCGGAGATACATGCAGAGGATGTTTTCAGAACCAGACAGATATCCCACTGGACTACAAATGGGGAAAAGCCCTACATGACCTACACCCAAAATGATGGTGAAGGCAGTGTGCAACAAAATGTCGCCATTGCCGGCTTTAGCCCAGAGCAGTATGAGCAGTGTGTCACGAATATTCTGGTGCAATGTGAAAAGATAGAGCCGCTATACACTATCGAGCAGCTGCAATATGAGATGATGTACAATGACAAAGAGTGTTGCAATGACGGCCACAGGAACAATATCCTAGATCCACGTCATACTCATGTAAGCATCGGCATAGTGTATGACCAGTACTACCTTGCATTAGTGCAGAATTTCGAGAACAACTATGGACTTGATGTAGACGTGGAGGATAGCGAGATTGAGATCTCAGGCACACTTTTGGACGGACAGCTAGACCATATTGCTATCTATTATGATGAAATGCCTACTCGGGCAGTGTATGAACAGAACAAGAACTTACTGTCCTATTCCGCCGGCGAGCTTGTAGCAGTGGTAGTGAAGCCACTACCGCCGGGCTATTATTATGAATCCCTGCAGGGCTACAATCTGATCGAAGCCGATAGGTGGACTGTGCAGAGGGACTCTGTTGATGTCATGTTTGACCTTGCAGATGCAGTAGACAAGGATGGTGCCTATACTCTGTTTGCGCTGGCCAAGGATGGCGAAGAGATTTTTGATGTCACATCATATTCAATTTTTGTTAATTCAGAAGAAAACGATTAGTAAATTGGATCCGATTAAAACTTGAACTATAAGCCGCTATGTTCTTTAAAGCTAATCGTGGTGTACTGTCTTTACTAATATAGATGGCAACTAGAGCAAGGAGAAAAGTAATAGTAGTAAAACAGAAGCAAGACATACTCGTTTCTCTGGGTTACACCAGATAGATATGCTACCTTTGACAACAATATATCATTGTTCAGGTTAATGCATCAGATGATTAGGTGTAAGAAGGTAAAGATGCAATGCGAATACTGCCGTGGACCCATACATGCCAAGCCCAAAGTAGTTGAGTTTAGGCTTCTTTACAATTGTAAACCCGTGTTGCTATATAAGAGAAGGTCCAAAGGTTAGGCATATGGCAACTGATCCGGTCTGTGGCATGTTTGTTGAAGAAAAGCCCGATTCCATCCAACACATAGTAGATGGAAGGAAATACTATTTCTGCAGCACACAATGCCTTAATGAATTTACAGAGCCGGAAAGAGAATTACGAAAGCTGAAGAAGCATGTTGCAATAAGCATTGCCCTTACAATTCCCATTGTGATACTAACTCTTCCACACATGTTTCCCTCGCAGCTTGAAGATTTAATTCCTCTTCCAATGGAGACTAGCAACTATGTCATGCTAGCGCTAGCAACACCAATCCAGTTCTGGATAGGCTGGCGCTTCTACAGGGGTATGTGGGATGGAATAAAGGCTAGAGCATCTAACATGGATACGCTAATAGCGCTAGGTACTACTGCAGCATACGTTTACAGTGCAGCTGTTACAATTGCACCAGGGTATTTTCCATTTGAGTCAGTGTATTTTGAAACTGCAGCAATCATAATCACGTTAATCTTGGTAGGCAAGCTGCTGGAGACAAGGACAAAGGAAAAGGCATCAAGCGCAGTAAGGAAACTGATGGATCTCCAGCCCAGGATGGCTAAGGTGATAAGGGAAGGAAACAGAGAGGAAGAAATTCCTGTAGAGCAAGTCCAGGAAGGAGACCTGCTTGTCATAAGACCCGGTGAGCGTGTGCCTGTCGATGGCGTTGTAATTAAGGGAGCATCTTCTGTAGACGAGTCTGCAATCACTGGCGAGAGCATCCCTGTGGACAAGTCAATGGGAAGTGAAGTTATCGGCGCCACAATCAACCAGAGCGGGCTTCTCGCAGTAAGAGCAACCAAAGTGGGTCAAGATACCGTGCTGTCACAGATAATCACACTTGTAGAAAATGCAAGAGTGGGCAAGGCACCTATGCAGAGGATGGTAGACCAAGTTGCAAAGTACTTTGTCCCAGCAGTAATCGCCATCGCAGTTGGCGCGGGACTTGGCTGGTATTTTGCAGGAGGAGCAGGGCTAACATACTCGCTTCTTGCGTTCGTATCGGTGATAATCATAGCATGCCCCTGTGCGCTTGGCATCGCCACTCCTGCAGCGCTGATGATGGGGGCAGGCAAGGGTGCCGAGAACGGCATATTATTCAAAGGTGGCGAGTATCTGGAAATTGCAAGTAAGGTAAACACTGTAGTATTTGACAAGACAGGTACCTTGACAGAAGGCAAGCCGTCGGTCACAGACATTATAGACATATCAAGAGGCATCGGCGAAAACGAGCTATTGAGGCTGGCAGCAATTGCAGAATCAGGTTCTGAGCACCCGCTAGGACAAGCAATAGTCAGAAAAGCAAGGGAGAGCGGTCTGCCTGTATCAAATCCGGAGTCATTTGAAGCGGTGTCAGGTCATGGGCTCAGAGCTACATATGCAGGTCATACAATCCTAATTGGAAACAGAAAGCTGATGCATGAGAACGGGATCGAAGTTGGCACCCGCATCGATTCAATACTATCAAGGCTGGAACAGGAAGGCAAGACAGCTACGCTTGTATCAATTGACAGCGGGCTATCTGGAATAATTGCAATGGCAGATACGGTCAAGGAAAGTGCAAGGGAAGCGGTCGACTCCCTCAAGAACAAGATGGGGATAGAAGTGATAATGCTGACAGGCGACAATGAAAGAACTGCCAAGGCTATCGCATCCAAGCTTGGCATTGATAGAGTAATTGCACAAGTGCTGCCACAACAGAAAGAAGAGGTGATTGCAAAGCTCAGGTCAGAAGACGATAGAGTCGTGGCGATGGTGGGGGACGGCATAAATGATGCACCAGCGCTAGCACGAGCAGATTTGGGGATAGCGATAGGCTCTGGAACGGATGTAGCAAAGGAAACAGGCGGGATAATTCTGATAAAAGGTGATGTAAGGGACGTAGCCACTGCTCTGGAATTGGGCAAAAAGACTGTATCGAAAATAAAGCAGAATCTGTTTTGGGCGTTTGCATACAACACTGGCTTGATACCCATAGCAGGAGGCGCATTGGTACCTTTCCTTGGACTAAGTGTGTTTGGATGGCTGCCTATACTTGCGGGGGCGGCTATGGCTCTGAGCTCAGTAACAGTAGTAGGGAACTCTATACTGCTTGGAAGATACAGACCACGATATGCTGCCGCAAAACCAAAGGAACAACAGGTTTACTCCGATAGAGAACTGAAAAGTGTGTATACGTCATCGAGTGAGGCTTCTGCTACTTAATGGCTTCCAAAAGTAGTTGTTGTTGAATCAAGCACAAGAATCCTTTTTCTTTTCAAGAATAATAATTAAATCACATTAGCATTGACTCTATTGCAGCGCGCGTTGCAGGTAGACCTTGACAACACTGACGTTGCAATCCTGAAATCATTAATGGAAGACGGCAGAAAGTCCTTCCGTGCCATTTCTCGTGAGATAAAGGTGAGCACTCCTCCAGTCAAAAGCAGATATGAGCGCCTTGTAAACATCGGGCTTACCAAGTCAGTCAAACCAGAGATTGATTTATCCAAAGTTACTAGAGGTAAGAAAAGCCAGTTCTTTGGAGGAGGAGGAGAAACTATCAAGCAGCTAGAGGAACAAAAGAAACACTTCCATGTAAAAGTAGTAGAGAATATGAAGGTAAA
>JAICHI010000003.1 GCA_025922735.1 Nitrososphaeraceae archaeon
CAAGGCCGAACTCCAGAGCTCTGGCATGATGGATGAGAAGGGTAAGCTGAAGATGAAGGGTGTGAGCCCAAAGATGCTTAAGCGTATGAAGCTAGAGGCAGTTGACTGTCCTGTACTGAGCATGGAGATCGGCTTTCTGCAATGCTATGTCTGTAAAAACTTTTTCAGCAGGCCTATGGGCAAGGTTTATTGCAAAGGCAACCCCTTGTAGCCAAAGATACTTCTTTACAAGATGAGTACCAGAGTTTTCATCCTACTTATAATAACTTCACAAATTTATTCTAAGGATACAGAAAAAGAGAAAAAATATGGAAAAGGAGCCTTCGTTGATATATAGATTTACCATCAACTTGAAATAAGTTCAGGGCTATCCAGAGCAAAGCTAAAATTTATTTCAAAGCACAAGAAGCTGTAGCATTTTGTTGACAATGGATAACGGATTACTCGTGAATTACATTAGATTTCAGCAAGACAGGAGGCTGCTGTTCTCCAATCGACTCGGAAGATGTACCTCAAAGATCTTCAAAGAAAGACAACCTCTTAATCGTGAAAGAGGAGAGCATTTTCTTTTGATGAATGAATTGCTAGGATCGGGACAGCCAAATTGGAAATTAGCAAGTTCTGTGCGTACAACATGAGCACCGTAATGGCAAGCCGTCATAACGCCAAGAGAGGGCGATTTTTTGGAAGCAATCACTGAGACATCTCTTACAATAAACTTCATAAATCCTAGTCGTTTTGCCAATGTCAACGTGGATTCTCAGAAAGAATCAGTTGGGATAACAGCCAAGAAAAATGTAAACTTTAGCGAGTGGTACAGTCAAGTTGTTCTCAAGACCACCCTTGCTGACTATGCTCCTGTCAAGGGGTTCATTGTACTTCGCCCATACGGTTATGCAATTTGGGAATTGATAAGAGATATTCTCGACAAACGGTTCAAAGAGACTGGTCACCAGAACGGCTTCTTGCCTGTGCTAATACCTGAAAGCCTGCTGGCAAAAGAAAAGGATCACTTTGCAGGTTTTACGCCGGAAGTATTCTGGGTTACAAAAGCAGGCGATAAAGAGCTTGATGAAAAGCTAGCGCTCCGGCCGACATCTGAAACCCTTGCATATTCAATATTTGCAAAGTGGATAACAAGCTACCGCAATTTGCCACTCAAGATCAACTTTTGGAACTCTGCCCTTCGAGCCGAGATCAAGTCGACGAAACCCTTGATTAGGACTTCAGAATTTTTGTGGCAGGAGGGCCACACCGTACATGCCACCGAAGAAGAAGCAGAGCAAGAAGTCATGAGGATACTGGATATTTACAAGGATTTGATAGAGAACTACCTTGCTGTACCAGTAATAGCAGGATACAAGACCGATAGTGAGAAGTTCGTAGGCGCAAAGTACACCACGACCCTTGAAGGGTTGATGCCTGTCGAATGTAAGGCGCTCCAGATGGGGACTTCGCATCATCTCAGTCAGAACTTTTCAAAGCCGTTTGGGATAAAATACCTTGGCAAGGATACCAAGGAGCATTTTGCATGGCAGACTTCATGGGGAATTTCCTGGCGTCTCATAGGCGGGTTGATAATGGTTCACGGTGATGACAGGGGTCTAATTTTGCCGCCACAGGTCGCGCCAATACAAGTAGTAATAGTGCCCATACACAAGGACAAGAACGCCAAGATGGTCAAGGAAAAGGCAAGGGAATTAGAATTTGAATTAAAGCGCGATGGTATAAGAGCATACATGGATGACCGAGATGAATACACTTCTGGTTGGAAATTTAACGAATGGGAGATGAAGGGAGTCCCTCTGCGCATCAACATTGGACCAAAGGATATCGAAGAGGGACAGATTGAATTTGTCAGGCGCGATACAAAGGAAAAAAGGCCTGCTGAGCGAGAGAAGCTTGTAGGTATCACAACCTCGCTTTTAGCCCAGGTACAGGAGAATCTGCTTGCAAAGGCGACCGAATTTCTCAGCGAGAACACCTTCACACCTGCCGATTTTGAGAGTTTTAAGTCGATAATCCAAGCCAAGGGCGGGTTTCTTCTCGCAGGCTGGTGTGGCCAAGAACAGTGCGAATCTAGGATAAAGGAAGAGACAGGAGCAGACATCCGGGTGATACCATTTAACCAGAACGATAAACCGGCCACCTGCATTTACTGCGGTCGGGAAAGCAAAAAGGCAGCGATATATGCAAGGGCATACTAATTGGTAGCACTTGAAGATCTGTTTCCATTTGGAACTGAACTAGGATACATAGGCATCCTCCTCATCAGCTTTGTGTCTAGCTTAATTCCATTCATTCCCATTCCTTATTTTCCGGTCTTAATAACTGCTTCATTTAATACCAATTTCAATCCACATATGATCTCCATTATCAGTGCGCTTGGCATAGTGGGAGCAAAGATGATAATCTTTTTTATTAGCTATTATGGTCGCAAAATTCTGAGTGACAAGACAAAGAAGAGAATGCGTCCACTACAAAACCTAGTAAGCAGGTACGGTTGGTTTGGGGCATTTATAGCGGCTCTTACTCCAATACCTGACGATATTGTCTATATTCCGCTTGGCCTTGCCAAGTACAACCCATGGAAATTTGCAACAGCTACATTTGCTGGTAAATTCTTGATGAATGAAGCAATTGTCTGGGGCTCGATCTTTCTTGGGAGACCTTTCGTCGAGGACATATTATCATCAGATACGACAGACACGACATCATTAATTATAGCAGCAATAGTGAGCATCATAGTGCTTGCAGTCGTTGTATACTTTTCGCTCAGGATAGATTGGGCAAGGGTAATTGGAAGGTGGTTTCCTTGGGCACTGAAAAATGGTAATGATGAAGAAAAAGAAGAAGGAGGAGATGATCATAATGACAACAATGAGGGCAATGATCACCACACAAAAAAGAGATCTAGCTAATACTTTGATACTACTCTTTTATGTCTTGTCATTGAGCTCGATATAATCCGCATCGATACCAGTTACACAGTCAGTAACCACCATCTTGACGGGCTGAAAGTGTATACTGCCCTGCGGTATCCTGTTCGCCTCTTGCATTGCAACTAACCGCGCTTCAAGTGCACTTTTGTGGTCGTTACATACAACTGCAAGCATGTATTCGCCCTCATGCGATTTTACTGAGATGACATATGAGGGAGCCAGCTGGCATTCCTCTCCTTCAACCTTGGCTGAGCAATGCTTGGGCAAAAGCACATCGTCTCTCTACATCGCAAGGCAATATAACAATAACGGGTCTATAAATTATTAAAAGATATGAACTCAAGAGATTATGCGAATCTTACATCTTTTCTCCAGTAGTTGAAAATTTCCCTAACAATTACGATAGAATGGCAACATCAATTGCGCCGAGTAGCAACAAAGGGAAGCTAGCTAGTATACTTATGATGACTGCGGCAGGAATCTTCCAACTTCATCTGGCTCATGTGACTGAAAAGATAATTGATGTAACTATTATATATTCCTATTTAATAGGAATATATCGATGCTATTGCAAGTAGATAAGGAAACATTACGGCTTTTGATCAAACATAGAGCAATGCTCCGAGTGCTGTCTATTCTGGTCAAGCAAAAGGGGAATGCACTGCCTACTCGTATGCTGCTCCAGAAATTAGGTGCTAACAACCTTCACCGTGTAATATTGCAGGCAGAAAAGGAAGGTTATATCAAACGCAAAAGAGTCAAGCCACAAGGAAAGGGCAACTATCGGGTCTACAACAGCTTGACGCCAAAGGGAAGGCGGTTAGCTGAGCTGAACAAGAAATTGGAGTAATAGTAGTAATAATAACTTGCCTAGGAACTAGAGCCCATGTTTTCTACTATGACATGATATGGACGGAACAGAAAAAAATTGTCTAAGGAAACTGACGGAACATTCATTCATTCACCTATTATTAACTAGCGCCACTAGGTGGACAATAAGGAACAAATGAGTATGTTAAGTGTATCATCACTGTGACGAAGTGATATCAGCTCGGTGCGTGTAATATAATTAAGACTAGTCTGCCGTATAACAGAATGTAATAAAATATCTTACCACGGTATGAAATAATATCTTTTCTTCAAAGCAAGTTATTTCAAATGCAGATAACAAAAATACAACTTAACATAAGCAGGCTTCAGTCAAAGCAGTAAAAATCTTAATCCACACAAGAACAAAGTTTTTCACATTCTGATGGTTTTGTTCGCATTCGAGAAGAGGAGCTGAGTGTCGAAGCATACACGCTATTGTTGATTACAAGCTTAAAGTCAGTCATTTGACAGGATTATACATGTCTGTAATAGATAAATAAATCGAGCTAGTTCTGGCTACTGTTAGAATTAAAGTGATAAACCTGTTCCTGAATTATCCCTTTCTATACAAGCGTCATCATGATGCGGATTGTAAAACAGCAGCAGCAGAACAGTTTGTTTGTGTTATGAGACTATATGTCAATTACTGCAGCAATCACAATCCTTCTTTTTTTCTTTCCTTGATCTTAGCTAGCAAGATAAGAATTATTGTTCTATACTGGAACATCGGGGAACGATAAGAATATGGACATGAGAAGTAAGAAAGTTAGACAATTATAGTGCATCTTGATTTATAAAACGGCAGCGAGTTTTTTTAGCCTGGGTATGGGTAGCAGAAGAAGAAAAACTCTTGTAAGGCCTGCAAGAAAGTCTCGCAGAGTGGATGGAAGATGTCCCAAATGCACCACCATTGTGAAGTTCAATGTGTCCGGCCCAGTTGGCGACGAGATTTATGAGTGCACTGGCTGTATGTCCAAGTTCCACATAAGCGAGTTGTAAAAACCTAATAGCGTTAAACTACTGCTTGGAAAAAGACCCACCAGCCAAAGCAAAAAATTAATGTTACTCATTTTATTGTACGCCTGAAGGATATTTCCCGTTCATGCTCCATCTGTATAGTAGTATGGGTTATATTGTAGCGCTCGGCCAACACTGTGTTTATTTCAGACAAGAGCTTGTTTGACTCGCTCAGCATCTGGTCGCGTACGACCACGTGCCCACTCAGTGCGTCCATGCCAGTTGATATTGTCCAGACGTGCAGATCATGGACATCTACCACTCCATCCAGCTCCTTGAGCGTTGCTAATATTTCTCGTATATCAAGCTCCGATGGAGCACCCTCTAGCAGTATAAGCGTGCTACTTCTCACTATAGAGTAAGCACTTCTGGCCACCAGCCCTGCTATCAGAAAGGCGACAAGCGGATCCACTATGGTGATGCCAGTGTTAAGAGCAATAAAACCAGTAGTGATGACTGCGACAGATGATATTGTGTCGTAGACGACGTGGATGAATGCACTGTGAATGTTGATGCTCTTTCCGGCGTGGTGCTTTAATAGGAACATCACTACCAGGTTGCCTGCAAGACCGATACTTGCTGTCAGTAGCAGCAGTGGTGCGTCTATTATGCGCGGAGACATGACGCGGAGAAATGCTTCGTACAACACCCATAATGAAATTACAGTAAGGGCTACACCATTTGCTAGTGCAACCATTACTTCCGCTCTATGGTAACCAAACGTCATTGCGCCAGAATGGCTTCTTGCAGCCATTGTTATTGCAAAAAGACTTAGTCCAATCGCCATCACGTCAGTGAACATATGCACTGCATCGCTCACAAGCGAAATGCTGTCGCTTAAAATTCCACCTACAGTTTCGACAACCGCTATTGCGGCGGTGACTGCAAATGACAACATCAATATCCTCTTGGGCTGCAGCAGTCTAGTTCCCAATGTAGATAGTCTATATATGCTGCTTTTCGGTATTTACAGATTGTTTCAGCTTAGTGGGCAAGCGCCAACCGCGCAGGATTCTTGTACTTTACAACCTGCGAAGCTCCTTCTTTTGGGTAGATGCCATAGATAAGGGCAGCTTTGGCCACAGTAGAGTCCTTCAATGTGACCATGATTATCTGGTTATCCTTTGAGCGCTCGAGGAGTACCTTTGACAGTCTGTCAGTGTTCTCGGCATCAAGATGTGCGTCTACTTCATCCAACAAATAAAATGGCGACGGTTTGAGTGACTGGAGAGCAAGCAGGAACACAGTGGCAGCAATCGTCTTTTCGCCACCCGACAGTGTGGTTGATTCACGGGGGACGGTCTTACCGGGGAACCGCACTAGCAGCATCACACCGCTTGAAAAAATATCTTCAGAGTTCTCGATCTCGAGCCATGCCAAGCCTCCTGTCATTTTCTCAAATGTTGCGCGTATATCGTTGTCAACTTTCTGAAACGCCTCCATGAAGACCTTCTCTTTTTCTTTCACTATCTGCTCAATGAAGGAAACTATGGAATTACGCTCACTCTCGAGCTGGTTGCGCCTAGTTGACATGCCACGGTAGCCATCCATTACCTGTACGTACGCCTCGTCTGCGCGGAGGTTGATCCTTGACTTGACTTCTTCAGATTCGTCAGTTAACTCTTTAATCGCTGTTTCGACATCTATCTCATCAAGGAGGTTCTTGTAGCCAAGAGACAGAAGATTGTTTATCTGGCGAGATTCCTCAGCAGTCAGGTCTGCAATGTCTTTTCTAAGCAATGCAGACTCCCGCTCTATTAAGTTGTACTCCTTTGACATTTTGCGCTCGCTCTCTGAGAGTGCTTTTATCTTGCGCTCATATTCTTGCAGTACGCTATAGGCGCTGCCCGAAGAACCGATTATCTGCTGTTCCTGATCTCTGAGCCCTTTGAGCTCCGCTTCAAGTGACTGCGACTTCCTATACATCTCTTCTATCTGGCGTTTGCGTTCCTCTAGTTCGCGGGAAAGGCGTTCATCTTCTTGGTTCATCTCGGCCAGATGCTGCATATCAAGTTCCAGCTTAGCTTCAAGCCCCCCGAGTATAGATATTGTCTGGCCAAGCTCGATATTGGCTATGTCTATTGCCTTTACTATCTGATTGTGTAGTATGTTCTTGTCAGCAAGCTCATTTTTGCTTGACGGTTCTTCACTTATGCTCTCTAGGCTTGATGATAGCTTTTCCATAGCAGGGGAAAGAAGGGTAAGCCTCCTTGAATATTTCTCAAGCTCTGTCGTAAGCAAGTCGGCTTCTGAATGGAGGGCTTTATTATCTAAGATGAGCTCTGAGACCGACTTTTCTTTTACTTCTGAAGATTCTTTTTCTTTAGTAATATTTCTTTGACCATCTCTGATAATAAGCTCTAGTTCGACTCTCTCAGACTCGCCGGTGCTTATACGCTTGGAAATTTCCTGGAGCTCTGTGTTCTTCTCTTCAACCAGCTTGGAGAGCTTCAGTATCATTGTACGGAGATTTTCCACCGACTCGCCAAAAAGTATCGCCTTTGTCATATCAGTTATCCTTCCTCCAAAGTCCACCGACATCGAACCTCCAGCTGGTTCGAACAGCTCACCATCAGCTGACACAGTCCTATAGCCTTTCCTTGATAGCATGAAGGCTGTAGATGAATTTCTTACAATCAGTATGTCTGAGAACAGGAACGCTGACAACCTGTCATAATCAGAATGTACAAAATCTGATAGCTTCCCAATTACATTGACCTCATCGCGGGGCATTTCCTGCTTCTCCTTAAAGCGGCTGACGACGTCAAGTGGTATCATCCTAAGACGTGGAAGTTTTTGCTCCTTGGCATAGGCAGCTATCATTATCATGGATTTGATGTCAGTCACTACAAAGGCTTTCATCCATTCAGAGCCTGCTGCAAACACAGGCCGCTCGTAGGACTTGTCCCATCTTATTAAGTCGTGCACAAGGCCGCAGATGCTGAACCTGTCTTTTTCTTTCATCAATTCTGCAATAGCAAGATCCTCGTTCATGGCGTTTTTGGCTATGGTGGCCCGTTCCTCAAACTTGTTCACAAGACTCTCTGCACGCACCAGTAGGTTTGCAGAGCCGGCCAGCTCCTTTTCAAGATTTGCTTTCGTGTCTGCAAGTTCAAATGCAAGCCTGGCAGCATCATGCAATTTTACTCCATCAGACTCAAGTGACCTTTCAAATTGTGCTATGCGGCTTTTTGTAGCTAAAATTTCTGATTGGAGCAAATTGATGGTTGAATCGTTAGACTTCTTCTTGTAATTATTGGTCTTGATTTTTTCTTCGACTCTGGCCCCAGCAAGCTCTATCCGACCCTTTAGCGATACCATCCGTGCAAGCCTATTTTCTTTTGTGTCACGGAAAGCAGCGTATTTAGCAACCTTGGCGGTTATCTTTTCAATTTCACTATCGATTGCAGCGAGCTTGATCTTTAGGTCTTGGACGGCTGTCTTCTTTTGCTCCACTTCTTTCTTCAATCTATCAACCTCATAATGCGTGCTTTCTATTCGCTGAACTGCAGCTTGCTTGCTCCTGTGAATGGAAGGTAGCTTCCTTTCAAGGTCAGCAATCCGGCGCTCAAACTCACTCAACATAGCCTTTGTCCGCTCTGAGTCATGGACGATTCCCGATAGTCTCATAGCAACCTGCGCCTTTGCCCTGTTAGCAGAGTCAACCTGTTGAATGAATCTTGACTTTTCAGCGTCGAACTTTTCAATCTCTAGTCGTGCCTCCTCCATTAGCTTTGAAAGGTGTAATGATTTTTGGTTGTTTGACTCAAGGATCTGAGTGCTTGTAGCCAGCTTGTACCTCAGGTTTCGTATGGTGTTTGATGTCTGCACCGCTTTGAACCTCTTAAGCTCAGTGTTAAGCTGGTCATACCTTAACTGTTCATTTCTCTCTGTCTCAAGCTCATCTATGCGCTTTCTGATCTCGCCCATCCTTGCAAATGCAACCTCAAGCCTCCTATCGGCCTCGTCCAGCTGCTTAAGAGCCTCTGCTTTCTTTTCGTCAAAGTAGGAGAGGCCGACTATATCCTCTATTATCCTTCTGCGTTCTTCGGAATTTAGTTCAGAAATTCTTGTGATCATGCCCTGCTGTACAATATTGAGTTTGTTTGGAGCTGCCAGCACTACTTCAAGTAGCTCCATTATGGCAGTCTTGGTTACCTTCTTGTCATCAAGCCAATACTGGCTCTCACCATTCTGACCCTCAATTCCACGTGTCAAAGTGACTGTGTCAGAATCGATAGGTATACCTCTGTCAGTGTTGTCAAATGTCAGGCTAACGCGAATAAGGCGGTGGTTGCTGTTCTGGCTGTCGTGGAACAACGATTGGAACTTGTCTACCCTCAGAGTTTTGGGACTATTCTCGCCTATTGCAAACATGATAGCATCAAGAATGTTAGACTTACCTGAGCCGTTTGGACCAGTTATAGCTACTAATCCCCTCTCGAAATACACTGCAGTGTTCTTGAAACCAAATGACTTGAAGCCGTAGACTTCGAGCTTTTTAATGTGCACCAAGGGTAGCTATCTGGTTAGTTTTCACGTGAGCTAATTATACGTTGTCGCGCTCAATCCATCTCCTTTTGGTAAAATATTTTTTGCAGCTGCATCATGGAAAAAAGCTTTTTCGCTAAAATACTATATAACTACCCTGTTCTGTTTGTAAGAGATATTCCTGCTTTTGCATTAGCAAGGCTTGCTATCGGAATCGCTTTTATAGCTGGTGAGTAAAAACGTATCTGATCTCTCGGTCTCAATATGTCAAAGAGCTATGGAACGGTATTGCCGAAAAGCCGCCACAGAGATAAAAGAACTAATAATAGATCAAAGAAAATGGGGAAAGGATCAAATTCTATCGTTCTTTCTTGCCTTCGACAAATTCTAAGAAGTTTGACTTGGCAACAGAATAAGGCAACTGCACCGGAGGATGCTTGAAGCAGTAAGCCGATACACTCTCAAGTGGTCCAGAAATACCTCTGTCAAGTGCAATCTTGGTTGCCCTCACCGCGTCTATCATTACACCAGCGCTGTTGTATGCATCAACCACTTTTAGTTTAAGGTCAAGCTCGACAGGGATATTGCCAAAATACCTTCCTTTCATGAATATGTAGCATATCTTCTCGTTATCCAAGAATGGTACAAAGTCTGAGGGTCCAATCCTCATCGGTATTTCATAAGGTGCCATTGCAGCTACTGCACTTGTCTTGCTCACTCTCTTGTCCTCTAGCCGATCCTCATCCAACATATTGTAAAAGTCCATGTCACCTCCGATGTTTAGCTGGTAGGTCTGGTCTACCTTTACTCCGCGGTCTACAAAGAGCTTTACCAGTGTTTTATGAACGACGGTGGCACCAAGCTGGCTCATAACGTCATCACCAGTGCATGGTAATTTACGATCTTCAAATGCCTGCTGCCATTTTGCGTTTGATGCTATAAATACAGGGATTGCATTAATAAAAGCGCAACCTGCATCAAGGCAGGCTTCAGCATAGTATCTTGTTGCTTGTCTGCTTCCAACAGGTAAGTAATTGAGAAGAATTTCGGCTCCACTCTCTTTTAGGACCTTGGCCACATTTGCAGGAGGTTTATCCGAGACCTGTACCTTTCCGCGATAGTGGTTCCCCAAACCGTCTAGAACTTCTGCTTTTTCAACAATTACATTCGACTTCTCCACGTTGGCTATCTTCACTGTATTGTTTGGTTCTGCAAAAATTGCCTCAGAGAGATCTTTTCCTACCTTTGAATCAATAACGTCAAACGCTGCCACAAATTCAATATCTCTTGGTTCGTAACCTCCCAAATCAAATGCAGTAAGTCCAATTGAATCATTTGACTTACCGTTACTGTTTGCGTCATAATACTTTATACCCTGCATTAGTGCAGAAGCACAGTTTCCAATACCGGCTAGTGCAACCTTAATTTTTTTAGACATACCCTAGAGAATAAAAAGGAAGATATTTGTATTTATCAGACTCTATAGATCGACTAGGAAGATTACCTTATATGATCAAACTGAACATCACATTAGTTGGATTATACCCTTTATTTTTAGTATAGAATCAACTTAAAATCAGAAGTAGAATTCTTTGGCGAACCCAATTTGAAAAAATACGGTACCAAGTGTGTGCTTTCAAACTTTAGTTGCTGATATTATCGTCACAGGGTTTCTTGCAAGCATCATCGTGCCTGTTGTGACCTTGCGCGCTTTGGATATTGTCACCTGGGTGATGTCTATTTCCTTCAGGTCTAGCTCGTTAAGTGCAGTAAGCGCCTGATACAGGGTCTCAATAAGTATAGTGTCGATGACAATCCTACCTCCCTTTTTTAATCGGCCTACTGCAAGTTCAATCACATGCTTTGTGTCACCCCATGTGCCACCCACTATTATTGCATCAACCTCCAATAGCTTTGGCAAGATATCCTGAGCCCTGCCCAGTATGACTTGTTCTGCCTTAACTTCAAATTTCTGCAGGTTCTTTTTTGTCAGCTCGACTGCTTTTTCGTCAAAGTCAATGGCATATATTTTGCCCTTTGTCTGCAGGCATAGTTCTACAGTGATGCTTCCGCTGCCGCAGCCAACATCTATTGCTGAGTGGCCCTCCTTGAGACGTAGCTTGCTTATTGTTATCGCACGAATGTCCTCCTTTGTTATCGGCACTTCCTCTGTCCTTTCGAAAAGCTCGTCAGGGATGCCCGGAGTGCGGTAGTCCCATACTAGCAACTTGCTGTAACTGATAATGCTGATGGTATTTAACTTACAATGGAGGACTGGTGGAGCGCAGTATAGACTATAATCATAAATGTCAGCAGCAGAAAGATGAACGGCATGATGCCCTCTGTTGCAACTTTTTTGCGTTTATCCTTTGGCACATTCTTGGCTATTCGCCTGCCAATTGCAAGCGAGGCAAAATAGAATACCATTCCGACTAGTATGGCAGTGACTATTGATGTGTATTGGTCGAACTCAGCTGGTATGACAATGCCGGCGACGATGCCTGCGGCCACACCCGCCAGAGCACGCATATAATAGAGCCTCTCAAATATGTCCAATATCACGTTTTGTGGTTAAATTGGAGCTAGTAAAATGCCTTGCGGCTGTGTTGTTCTGATATTCATATCACAAAATTTTTTGCTCTCTATAAGATAGAAAAACAAGTAACATTACTAATAGTAATAGTTACAGTTACACTCGAATTTCTGTCTGCTATTTTCAGTTGTTTAATATTTGTGACATTCCATTACTATCTTTCGTCATGGAGCTATCCAGCATCGAGTTACGATACCTAGTCAACGAGATTAGAAGCAGGATCATTAGTAGCTCCTCAGGATATTATGTAAGCAGCATTAATGCCATAACAAGGAGCTCCCTCTTTCTCAAGCTCCATCACCCCATGCAAGAAGATATCATGTTTGTCCTCTCAACAAGAGGCATTTGGATTACAAGGCTAAAGTTCAAACCTGTGGAAGAAAACAATAGCCTTGAGAGCATTGCTCAGAAAGAGCTTGAGCGCTCCAAGCTGGAATTAATTGAGCAGATTGGAAGTGAGCGCATTGTCTCACTAAAATTTAGGCATCCAGATGGAAAGGTAAGAATCGTCGTCGGTGAGTTCTTTGGTGACGGCAACCTCATAATTTGCAACGAAAATATGCAGATAATTGCAATCCTCAATCCAATACACGTAAGGCATAGAACTCTCAGTGTCGGCCTGCGCTACGTCTACCCGCCGGCAAGAGGCGTCGATGTCTTCAATATTACACTTGACCAGATGCTATCTCTGAGGGATGGAGCAAAGAACCTAGATGTGCTAAGGTGGATCGGCCGCAACATCTCAATGCCAAAGAAATTTGTCGAAGAAGTTATCAATCGCGCAGGCATCGAAGTGGACAAGCATGCTGCGCAATTATCTGACGACGAAGTAAGCAAGATTTACAATACTATCAAGAACATCATAAATGAGGTCAGCACTGGCGGCAAGAACCACGAGCCGATTGTTATCCTGCTAGACGACAAGCCTCAAGAAGCACTGCCAATAATAACACAAGAAGCAGCGGCTGCTTCAAAGTTGATCAAGAAGAACAGCATCAAAAAAGTTGCGTCGTATATGGATGCAGTCGACGAAGTGCTCAGCAATGAAATCATGGACATAGGGCGCAACAGCAGGACAGTCGAGCTAGACAGGCAGATTGCGGTACTTGAGCACGACTTTGAAGAGCTGAACAAAGCCAAAGAAACTGTCCTCCAAAAAGCGGCTGCTATACGTAAGCTGGCTGGCGAATTAATGGCGCTTTCCTACCGAGGGAGTGACGTAATCGCTGACTTGCTTGCAGCCAACTCTGCATCATTAGTCACAGAAAAGGGCATCCAATACATAGAGGTAGCAGGCGAGCAGGTTAAGATGCAGCCAAACCTTGCCAAAGCAAGCTCGATGCTTTTCGCAAGGGCAAAAGAAATGGAGCGTGGCAATGCATCAATAGAAGAGGCACGTGGCAAGATTCTTGCTCAAATAGGAAAATTAAGGAGTGAGACTGAGGCCATCCACAGAAAAGTCATTGTAAAAGAACAGATCTCTAGGGAGTGGTACGAACGCTACCGATGGTTCATCACCACTGACGGCCTCTTGGTAATTGGCGGCCGTGATGCCTCATCCAATTCTGCATTAATACGTAAGCATTTGACGGAGCACGACATTGTTTTTCATGCTGAAGTTCACGGCTCACCATTTTTTATTATAAAGAATGCTGCAGCTTTTGCAGCGACCCAAGAAGGCACGATCAATTCATCCTTACATGAGGTTGCACAGGCTACCATCTCATTTAGCAGGGCATGGAAGGACGGTCTCTCTAGCGCCGACGCATACTGGGTCATGGCAGAGCAGGTGAAAAAGGGAGCACCGACAGGTCAGTTCTTACCAAAGGGCTCGTTTGTAATAGAGGGCAAACGCAATTACATAAAAGGGGTAGAATTAAGACTTGCAATTGGCATCATGCAATTGAATAACAGAGAAACGCTTCTCTGTGGGCCAGAGGAAGCAGTAAAAAAACGCTCGATCTTTTATACAGTGCTCCTGCAGGGGGGTGTGGACCCAATGAACGCTGCAAAGAAGGTCAAATCAGAATTTGTAAAAATAGCTGGCGAGAACACCAAAATTGCAGAATCAATCAAGCATGTAAGCCTTGACGAATTTGTAAGAGCATTGCCGACAGGTCAATCCCGGTTGTCTTTCACTGCAAGGGGTCAGCAGCAGCTGCTGCAAGAGGCACCACCACCATCAGTTACTGTAGAATCAGGCGACAAATAACATGTTAATCATAACATCAAAGAGTGTGGAGACTATAAGAAGGGTGTAGGGTAGCAAAGTCCCAGAGGATATCAAATAAGTCGCAAGAATTTTTCAAAAATGAAGCATTTCGCACAGAAGGAAGAAAGAAAGAAGGAAGAAGAGAGAGTAATAATAGAATCTAATGAATGCCTATAATCATATTTATATAATATGACATTTTTCTAGTGAAAATCAGATAAGTAATTAAAGGCAGAAATTCGAATACTTTTTCGTGGTAAAGAAGCTGATTAGAGAGCATACCGATGCACACATGACTACAAGAGTACTTGTCAGGGACATCATGAATAGCCCGGTTGTTTCTGCCTCTCCTAATGACACCATCCATGACATTGCAAAAAAGATGAAAGACGAAAACATTGGAAGCATAATCATTATGGAGAAGGACAAGCCAGTTGGCATCGTTACAGATTGGGACATTGTTTCTAAGGCCATAGTCAATGACGCCAAGCCAAGCCAGATAAAGGCAAAGGAGGTAATGAAAGAGATCTATACCATAGAAAGTGAGGAGAGCATTACAGAGGCCGCTCGCGTGCTCCGGAAACACAACATTAAGCGTCTTGGAGTGGTCTACAAGAACAGACTTGTTGGTATTATTTCCTCTTCAGACGTCATTGCAGTAACTCCTGATCTTGTAGAAATAGTATCTGAAAAAGCTACCATCATCAGAGGCGAGCTTGGCATAGCTCGCTCAGCCAGAAATGTATCCGGCTTTTGTGACCAATGCGGCGAATGGTCAGACCTATTACAGTATGATGAGGGCACATTTACCTGTGAAGTATGCAGGGGCGAATCGTCTAGTGCTGAAGGCACATAGTGTAGCTTTTCTAGCTGATGCGATGCTGGGAAGCATCGCCCGCAAGCTCCGCATTTTTGGCTTTGATACAATATATATCGCGCATGCTCATGACGACGAAATCTTAAAGATAGGCATCGAGCAGGACCGAGTGATCCTGACTGCGGACAAGGAGCTGTTCAAGCGAATAGTCAAGGTTGGCGCCCGTGGCGTGCTGGTAAGTGGGGGCGCAAGCGAGCTTGAAGACTTGGCATATATTCTTACAAACAATGGAATAACGTCCGTCGGTATGAACGGTATTAGCTCACGCTGCTCGGTATGTAATGGGCCCATGGAGGAAAAGACATCAGATCAGTTGAAAAATCATGAACGTAATAATGATGATGTTGATTATGTTGTTGTACCAGACAGAGTTATAGCGTGCTATAACCAGTTTTTTCAATGTACCACCTGCGGCAAGATATACTGGGAAGGAGGCCATCTCAAGCGCATAAGAGCTCTTATCCGAAACCTAGACGATAAGCTTGTTGGCAGGGATTGTACCACGACTACTACCGCTTCATACTAGAGCTGGTTCTGCGTCAAAAGGTTAAAATTCCGTGAAAAGGCGGAACACAATCAAATGAGCTCAAATTCTGCTTTAGAGAACATGATTGGCAAGGTTTTAGATCAAAAGGAAGCTGAGCTGATTTCTCAGATAGATTCTGCTTACCAAGAGTCGCTTGACAACCTCGAATCTTCTCGAGGCAAGTTGGAAGCAGAGCGCACAAGGATAGTCGAGGCTGCAAGAAAGCAGGCCGAGAACCTTAAGCGCCAGATTATTGGATCGGCAAGGCTTGCAGCCCGCAACCAAGAACTTCTAACAATTGAAAATGCTGTAAATAAAGCATTTGAAGAGGCCAAGAAAAAGCTGCAGGCCTCAAATAGCCAGGATAGCTACAAGGAGCTGTTGAAGCACATGATCGAAGAAAGCATCTCAGCTGTTGGAGGATCGAACGCAGTTATTATAGAGTGCAACAAAAATGACGCTGAGCTTGTAAGGAAGGTAGTCTCCGAATTGCAGAACAGCGGCAAGGTGCAGCAGGCAAGAGTGTCGGACCAGTACATTGACGTACTTGGAGGTATTAGAATAAAATCGGCAGATGGCACGATGACATATGACAATACTCTTGATTCCCGTATTGAACGACTCAAACCTTTAATAAGGAAAAACATTGCCCAGATGTTAAGAGGAGTGGAATAAAGATTGGTAGCAAAAGGGAGGATTGTTTGGATTAGTGGGCCAGCAGTTAGGGCAGACGGCATGTCTACAGCAAAAATGTACGAAACTGTTGAGGTGGGCGAGTCAAAGCTCATTGGCGAAGTAATCAGATTAACTGGAGACATTGCATTTATTCAAGTATATGAGTCAACGTCTGGCCTAAAGCCAGGCGAGCCTGTTATTGGCACTGGCCAGCCGCTTTCAGTGCTACTAGGCCCAGGAATCATTGGCAAGATCTACGATGGCATTCAACGGCCGTTGGACGAGATTGCAGCCAAATCAGGAGCCTACATTGGCAGAGGTGTGATGACAAGCCCAGTCGACATGAAAAAGAAATATAGGTTCAAGCCCAGTGTGAAAAAAGACGATCAAGTAGGCCCTGGATCGATACTGGGAACCGTAGAAGAAACACCTCTTTTGACTCACCGCATCTTGGTTCCACCAAATCATCCGGGCGGCAAGATAACCGATATTGCAAGCGAGGGCGACTATGACATTGAACACATGATTGCAACCACTGAAAAAGGTGGTGGCGAAAAAGTTCAGCTAAAAATGTATCACAAGTGGCCGGTAAGAAAGCCAAGGCCGTATGCCGAGCGCTATGACCCAACAGTTCCGCTCGTGACAGGTCAGCGAGTCATTGACACCTACTTCCCGATTGCAAAGGGCGGAACCGGTGCAATTCCAGGTGGCTTTGGCACAGGCAAGACTGTGACGTTGCATCAAATCGCCAAATGGGCAGACTCTAAGGTGGTCGTATACATTGGCTGCGGCGAACGCGGCAACGAAATGACAGAAGTGCTTGTCGAGTTCCCCCATCTTATTGACCCCCGATCTGGTCGTCCGCTCATGGAGAGGACAGTGCTTGTAGCAAACACAAGCAATATGCCAGTGGCTGCAAGAGAAGCATCGATCTATACAGGCGTGACAATTGCAGAGTACTACCGCGACATGGGTTACGATGTTGTGCTCGTAGCTGACTCAACGAGTCGATGGGCGGAGGCACTCCGCGAAATGTCAGGACGTCTTGAAGAGATGCCTGCAGAGGAAGGCTACCCGTCGTACCTCGCTTCAAGGCTTGCAGAATTTTACGAAAGAGCAGGCAGGGTAAGGGCGCTTGGCTCCCCAGAGAGAGCTGGGTCTGTCACTCTGGTAGGCGCAGTTTCTCCATCAGGAGCAGATTTTACCGAGCCGGTGACGACACACACCATCAGGTTCATCAAGACCTTTTGGGCGCTTGATACAAGGCTTGCATATTCAAGGCATTATCCGTCCATCAACTGGATGAATTCATATTCGGGCTATCTTGAGGACGTGAGCAAGTGGTGGAAGGAGAACGTGTCAGGCGAATGGTACAATCTCAGGGCAGAGTCATACCACGTACTTCAGAGGGAAGACACTCTTAAAGAAATCGTCAGGCTGCTTGGCCCTGAGGCGCTACCAGACGAAGAAAAGCTAGTACTTGAAGTCGCGCGCATGGTCAAGATCGGTATTTTGCAGCAAAACTCTTTCGACAAGATAGATACGTACTGCAGCCCTCAAAAGCAAGTCAAGATGGTGGGATTGATGGTCAAGTTCTACAAGGAGGCTCAGAAGGCACTGAAGGCAGGCACTCCGCTTGCAGATATTAGGGCGATGCCGATAATCCCAAGTTTGCTGAAATCAAAATTTGAGATACCAGAAGATCAGCTTAACAAATTTGACGAGCTGGACAGACAGATAAACGAACAATTTCATAAGGCCACAGCTGCAGGAGGAGAGGGTGCAATGACAGAGAAGAAAGAGGCGGAGGTAGTTGCCTGAGATGACGACTACATCTTATGGAATAGAATACACAAAGGTAGCCGAGCTCAAGGGACCGCTGATGATAATTGACGGCGTCACCAAGGTATCATTTGATGAGCTGGTCGAGATCGAGACTGTAGATGGCGAGCACAGGCTCGGCAGGGTGCTCGAAGTGGGCTTTGGTAAAGCTATAGTTCAGGTATTTGAGGGAACTACAGGGCTTACAATTAAAGGCACAAAAGCGAAATTTACTGGCAAGACTATGGAAATGCCAGTTTCACAGGAACTACTGGGAAGAGTATTTGATGGCCTTGGAAAACCAAACGACGGCCTCCCTGATCCAATTGCAGACAAGTTCCTCGATGTCAACGGCGAACCTATGAATCCAGAAAGAAGAGAGTATCCCACATCATTTATCCAGACAGGCGTATCAGTCATTGACGGTATGCTTACGCTTGTAAGAGGACAAAAGCTTCCAATATT
The DNA here is from genome assembly GCA_025922735.1 of Nitrososphaeraceae archaeon. Classification (GTDB taxonomy): domain Archaea; phylum Thermoproteota; class Nitrososphaeria; order Nitrososphaerales; family Nitrososphaeraceae; genus Nitrososphaera. The sequence continues at coordinate 18,490 of JAICHI010000003.1, forward strand.
TTCAGGCTCTGGCATGGCACACAACATCCTGGCAGCCCAAATTGCACGTCAGGCGTCAGTCGTTGGCACAAAAGAGGACTTCGCCGTCGTTTTTGCAGCAATTGGCGTGCAGTACTCTGAAGCGCAGTACTTCAAGCGTAGTCTTGAAGAGTCAGGCGCGTTGAGGCGCTCTGTGTTATTCCTCAACTTGGCAGATGACCCTGCAATTGAAAGGATCATTACGCCAAGGGTGGCGCTGACGGTGGCAGAATACCTTGCATTTGATCTAGGTATGCATGTGTTAGCGATACTGACGGACATGACCAACTATGCAGAGGCACTTCGCGAAATCAGCGCAGCAAGGGAAGAAGTCCCCGGCAGGAAGGGTTACCCTGGCTACCTCTATACAGACCTTGCAAACAACTACGAGCGCGCAGGGAGGATCAAGGGCAAGAATGGCAGTGTAACTCAGGTGCCCATCCTGTCTATGCCAGCTGACGATATTACGCATCCAATCCCAGACCTCACAGGATATATCACTGAGGGCCAAATTGTGCTTGGGCGTGATCTGTTCAGAAAGGGCATTTACCCGCCAGTAAACGTGCTCATGTCGCTTTCAAGGCTAATGAAGGATGGAGTAGGCGAAGGAAAAACCAGATCAGATCACATGGAAGTTGGCAATCAGCTCTATGACGCTTATTCAAGAGCGCAGGAGGTCAGGGCGCTTTCAGAGATTGTTGGCAGGGCAGGTCTTACAGGCGTAGACTTGAAGTACCTCGATACTGGCGATAAGTTTGAGCAACACTTCCTAAAGCAGGCACCTGACGAGAATAGGACACTTGAAGAAACGCTCACTAGAGCATGGGACGTACTCTCAGGTCTGCCCGAAGGGGAGTTGACCAAGATCAAAGAAAAGCACGTCAGGCAGTACTACAAAGGGTGAGAAGTAGAGAAATATGTCATTTGGAGGTAGGGTTACAGCAACAAAGATAGAGCTTATCAAGATAAGGCGCTCGATGCAAGTAGCCAAGATGGTGCACAAGATTCTAGACGACAAGCGCGAAGTATTGTTGAAAAAGATAGACGAAATGATTGAAGAAGCAAACAAGGCAAGGGAAGACATATGGACACCCTTGGATGAAATATACACCTCTGTTTATGACGCCTATATGTCCCTTGGCACAATGACGCTTGAATCAATATCGGACTCGACCCCCAGTATAATGGAAGTCGACGTCAACATCAGGCGCATCGTAGATGTTAAAATACCAACGCTGAAGGTCGAGACAGAGAAGGGCAGGCAGCAGCTGTCATACGGCTTTGTCGAAACAAACGCGTCTGTCGACAAGGCGGCCAAGCTCATCAAGAGCATGCTCCCCGGCATATGCAAGGCAGCAGAATACGAAAATGCAATATTCAGCCTTGCAAAAGAGCTAGAGCGTACACAAAAGCTGCTCAACGCACTTGAATACGTCATCATACCGCAATATCAAGATGCAATATACTTCATCAAGGCAACCCTAGAGGAGCGCGAGCGCGAGGAGTTCGTCAGGCTCAAGAAGGTTAAAGTAGTACTGGACAAGAAGAAGATGGCAGAAGAGCAGGCAAGCGCAAGGACATGACAGAAGAGATTTCAAGCTATTTTGAAAAGGCCAAGGCCGAGCTCAAGGCCGAGCACGACTCAATGGGAGAAAAGATCAAAGGCGACATTGCGGCAAGCAAGCGCAAGGCGCTATCTAAAATCTAATCCTTATTTTCACCTTTTTCAAGTAGTTATGGTTCTGTTGGTTCTTCCGTTGTTTAAATCAGTTGTTGCGACTCCGTTGGTCTGGTTGAATTAGCGGTTAATGGGAAAGGTATTGTAAAATGATTAGGGAATAGAGATTTCAAAGTTATAAGGATAATCAGTTGCCTATGAGTGAGTGGGTTGGTTGATTGATTGATTGACTATTTTATTTTTGTATAGAGCCATCCCTAAGAATATCATCAAAACAATAATCAAGAGAATGCTTCCAAATAGCGACCATTTAGTGCATGGAATAGCATCTTCTGCAAAGACTGTAGGCTTTGACTCATTTTGTAATTGTGTCCTGACAGCAATCTATAGCTTAGCTGCATATGTATGTGCTTACAGGCGTCAATCTTACGAAATTCAAAATCAAGACAGGTACAAACGAACCTGTCACCGAGAAGCCTAACCCCATAAGTTCACGTTAACGCAGTCGAACAAGCAAGACATTCTATGAAAATGAAACGTAAGAGAATTGAGGAGGATGAGTTTTAGAAACATGTCTGACCAGCATCCGATGGATGAATTCAAAGATAGATGTAATGAGAGGTCTAATGCCTTATGGAAGAATATTGATGCACTATCAAAACAAATTGATACACTTTCAGAAGGGCAATCCAAGGAATACCACAAACAGTATTGATCCACGCTCGGAATGCTAGCGGAATTGTACTTTGAGTGCGGTATCCACTGGTCATATTCGTGGCATGGAAGAAGAAGGAGAAGTTAAAGCACTTTTCAAGGAAGTCTTCAAAGACCAAACAATCATTTTGTCCTCTGCCCCTAAAGAGAGGGGAAACATTACACGATACTG
>JAICHI010000004.1 GCA_025922735.1 Nitrososphaeraceae archaeon
ACTTCGAGCTGATACTGGAGCGCGCCGCTGCCGCCGTGGGAACAAGCGGTGCCGCCGAGCACGTTCGGGCCTTGCAGAGACATACCAGCAGGTCAAGGTTCAGACAGACGAGCTAATAGAGCATATAAACAACGAAAGGGCGGAAATAGGCAACGTAAAAGAAAAGTTGACAACTCAGACGCTGGAAAATACCGTTACAACTAGTAGTAATAGTAGCTCTTCGACACTTGCTACTCCACCAACCCTGGAAGAAGTAGAAGAAAAGCAAACTGAACAGGCACCAAACCAGCCTGCAGAAGTGGTTTCTGTTGTACAAGTGAGCGCAGCAAGCTCGGAGGAAAAAGAAGAAAATGGTGATGATTCCACCGGGTCTTCTAACGGCGTGGAGCACTCTGAGTCAAACTGGCTCAACCAAGTAATAACAAAATAATTTTGTAGGACCGGGCATAGACACTATTGCCCGGTCAGCTCTATTTTTAAAAAATTTAGATGGGCAGCTTTAGCGTTCTCTGACGCTTGTCTGTAAAAGCTCCCCAATCTCACTATGCATCTTCAGGAAGTTAAGCCCTTTTGCAGTTGTCTTGTATGTTTGTGTTCCTTCCATGTATTCGAGCAGGCCGTTTTCGATCAAGACAGCGAGGTATTCTCTTAGCTGTGCATAGCTAAGGAAAGCTTTGTACATGATTTTTGTCTTGGTTGCTCCGCCATTCGCTGCCTCTAGGATCATTGCTACTATTTCTGTTCTGCTTCTATACTTCAAACTATTATAGAAGTGATTTTTCTTGATTTTTAATATATCGATTGACTCTTTAATAACAAAATTCTAAAAGGTTTCTACATTTAATGGTGAACTAAACAGTTAAACAAATACTTAAAGACAAGATTTTAGTTCCTTACAATGTTTGTCAAGTCCTTCAAGACTATATGAAAATACTGGTGGTGACAAAATGAAGGTAAACGTCAGGATAGGCAAGCGCCTTGAGAAGATCTCAAAAGAAGCGCTAGCCGACCCGGACAGGTTCTGGGCAGTTCAGGCCAGAAGTTTGATATGGTTCAAAGAATGGGATCACATCCTTGATTGGAACCCTCCCTTTGCAAGGTGGTTTGAGGGGGGTCATCTCAATGCATCTGTAAACTGCCTTGACAGGCACATCAACACTGACACGAAAAACAAGGCTGCAATAATCTGGGAAAGCGAGAGTGGAGAGACAAGGACGCTTTCCTATTTTCAGTTATATCGTCAAGTAAACAAGTTTGCCAACGTCCTAAAGAACCTTGGTGTCAGCAAAGGAGACCGCGTCACAATATACATGCCTATGGTGCCAGAGTTGCCTATTGCAATGCTTGCATGCGCAAGGATTGGTGCTATTCACTCCGTAGTATTTTCTGGCTTTTCCGCACAGGCGCTTATTGACAGAGCAAATGATGCCAAGTCTAAAGTCATCGTAACTGCAGACGGTGGCATAAGAAAAGGCCGGCTAGTAGAGCTAAAAAAAGTGGTGGATGAATCACTTCTATCCCTGCCCTCAGTGGAGCATGTGGTAGTGCTCAAGCGCGCCGGCAATAAGGTAAACACTGGACCAAAGGATCTCTGGTGGCATGAGTTGATGGAAGATGCTAAGCTATACTGCCCGCCGGAGCCAGTTGAAAGCACCCACCCACTTTACATTCTCTATACTTCTGGGACGACAGGCAAGCCCAAGGGTGTAATGCATGGGACAGGTGGATACCTTACGCATCTCTATGCTACTGCCAAGTGGGTCTTTGACTTTACAAAACAAGACATCTTTTTCTGTACCGCAGATATCGGCTGGGTCACCGGTCACAGCTATATTGTCTATGCTCCTCTGATGCATGGTATAACGGAAATAATGTATGAGGGAGCGCCTGACTTTCCCAAGCCCAACAGGTATTGGGCAATTGTGGAAAAGCATGGTGCCACCATACTGTATACCACACCAACTGCACTCCGCATGTACATGAAGTACGACGATGACGGCGTAGTGTCAAACTCGTTTGATCTGTCGTCACTAAGACTGCTTGGGACGGTGGGTGAGCCGATTAACCCCAAAGTATGGATGTGGTACTTCAAGAGGATTGGCAATGAGAATTGTCCAATAGTTGACACTTGGTGGCAGACAGAGACTGGAGGGATAATGCTTAGCATGTGTGCTGGAATCGAAACGATCTCAATGAAGCCCGGCTCAGCCACCTTTCCTGTGCCGGGAGTTGATGCGATAGTGGTTGATGAAACCGGCAAGCAGGTAAGGCCGGGAACAAAAGGCTATATTGTTATTTGTAGGCCGTGGCCAGGGATGTTCTTGAGTCTCTGGGGTGACGATGAAAAATACCGACAAACTTACTGGACCAAGTTCCCTGGCCTCTACTATCCCGGTGATTATGCACTAGTTGACGAGGAGGGCTATCTGTGGCTCCTTGGCAGGGCAGATGATGTACTTAAGGTGGCTGGCCACCGGCTTGGCACGATGGAGTTGGAGAGTGCATTTGTCTCATACAAGGCCATTGCAGAAGCCGCGGTGACGGGCAAGCCTGACGACACAAAAGGGGAGTCAATAATTGCATTCTTAGTGCTAAAGGAAGGCTTTTCAGACTCTGAAAACCTGCGTAAAGAAGTGATTGCCCACATTCGAAGCACACTTGGGCCTATCGCAACACCGGATGAAGTATATTTCGTTAGCAAGCTACCCAAGACGCGTAGCGGCAAGATAATGAGGAGACTGCTAAAATCTATTGCAAGCGGCGACAAGATCGGCGACATCACCACACTTGAAGACGAGGCGGCTATTGACGAAGTCAGACAGGCCTATGAAGATCTCAAAAAGATGGTCAATTCTTAGAACTTCCAAGTGGCTAGATATGATGGAGTGATTTCAATCACGCAAGAATCTGGACCCATAGCAAGTATGGTCTTTGCAGTTTTACTCCGCAGCTTGCCCAAGTACCTCTTTACATTGCGTCTGGTCACCCTTGTAGCATACAGAGGGTTATCGATCACTCTTGCAATCCCTTTGCCTCTTAATCCGAATGTGCCATTTTCGCGGGAGCTTTCGTCGACAAGAAAGTAGACGGCTGGGTTTTTTCTAAATACCTTTGCTTTTTTGCCCACTCTATCTGTTGCAACGAGAAATTTTCCTCTGCTGTAATAGTACCATACTGGGTGTGCGATCGGATCGCCTCTTTCATCCAGGTATGCTATTCTCAATATGTTCGGCCGGGCAAGTAGCTGTGAGACCTCTCTTTTTAGGAGAGGCCTCGCGTGTCTGTCTGCAAGGACATAGTTCAACACATTCTGCGCGTTAGCTTAGCCGTCTAATTAAGCTAAACAGAGATTGTTGTCATGTTGGAACCAATAGCAATGTTGTGCACATCTATGAAACCTGCAGTAGCAGCCATAAGATACAATGCTGGTTTTGTGCTCTTGTAGGTGCAGCTGATTGTTTCAACTACGTTGTCACATGGAGGTACATTCTCTTTTATGTATACTGCATTGCCATTTTCGTCAAACCATATCAAGTCAAGATTATACTCAATGTTGAGCATCCATACTTCGTAGAGGTCAGGCTCCTCATGCTTGATCAGCATGGCAGTGTCAAACGGCAGCCTGTCCTGCCTAAATGTAAGCCACCTTTGCTGTTCAGCGGCAGTCTCCGCAATTTCGACGGTTATGACATCATTGTCTATTCTGACTGTGCCTTTTGGAAAGCCGGTGTTCTTGTCTCTGATCTCGGATGGGACAAATACCATACCAAGGGCGCCTACAGCTACAGCAGCAACTATCACCGGTATCAGCACTGTCGACTTGCGCGCCACGGGACATTTATGCATGCTAAAAACAATTTGAATTTTGTGTTTTGTCCAGTTCAGCAAAAAAATGGTAATAGATTACTGGATAAAAGAAATAGGAGATGAAAAATTGTTATATGATGTATGTTTCATAGTCCGTAAATAGGTAAGGTGTTAAGGGAGAAGAAAAAAGACATCATATATACCTGCTGAAAAGCAGCAGAGATATAGGAGATTTAAGTTAGGATCGGTTTTACGTTTTCAGACACAGCTTATCTTTTAGGCGCTGGCACGCTATTTGTGGTAGTATGTTACAGCTGGGGTATTCTATGCAAAAAGGATCAAGGTGGAGGGGGTGGGATTCGAACCCACGAACCCCTAAGGGACGGGATTACTCATCTCGCTTTTTTTTCTCTCCGTGTATGTGTTGCGAGAAGAAATGGTGCCACGGACATCCGATCTTGAGTCCTGCGCGTTTGACCAGGCTTCGCTACCCCTCCGTTCACTCGTCTTGCCTGTAAAACCTTATTTCATAGTTGCGGCACATGAAATAAGGTTAAATTTTGCTTGGTGCCAGTACAATATACTAATGCCTAAGCCAGAGACTGTTTCAAGGCTGTGCATAAAATGCCATTCTAAGACAGTTCATGAAGTACGGGAAAAGACGGTGGCTGGGATAAAGTTGGTTTGCACCGATTGTGGGTATTCGCTTATTGTAGCTACCATGTAAAACTTTTATTATCAGATGTATCTTTAGCACAAAATATATGAAGATAGGCGAGCTGAAGTCGGGAATGCGCAACGTAAGCGTCACAGGCAAAGTAGAAAGCGTGGGTGAGCCCCGCACAGTCAATCTTAAGTCTGGAGGGACAAATACCGTGGCTGACGCAAGAATTTCAGACGAAACGGGGAGCATCAAGCTTTCGTTGTGGGGCGACGACATAAACAAGATCCAGCCTGGCGACACAGTTTCGATAGAGAATGGCTACATCAACACCTTCAAGGGCGAAGACAGCATCAACGTTGGAAAGTTCGGTAACCTAAAAAAGGTCTAGCTAATATAGCCAGTGTCGCGGGGCTTTTGAGGCGGCTGCTGACCTTCAAACTGCCTGCCGCCTTTTGCTGCAAGCATCTGCTGCTCTATAGTCTGGATCAGCATTTCAGTGTCTTTTGCGCGCTTGTCCAAGTTTGCCATGTCTACTCTGACATTGAGTATCTGGAGAAGGGTTTCAAGCACTGCTTTGGACGCCTTGCCATCTACCACGTAACCGGAAGTCTCTCCAAGCAGACATACTCCCTTTATGTTGCGCAACTTTGCTATACCGATGACAAGACCGTTCATCCCCGTGATGCTTCCGCTATCCATCACCGATATGTTATTTGATGAAAGGACTTTGACTGTTTCAGAGTCTGTGGCCGTACCAAAGATCTTGGGCTTGTCGACAAAGACGCCCGTGATGTACGCTGCAAGTGTAAACACCTGCTGCGTGCCAAACTGTTCCGCCAAACCAAGTACTTCTTCTGCCAGAGCGTATTCAGAGTCCGGGTTGACTGGTTGCGAGTCGCCTGTTAGCAACAACAGGTCAGCTTCATCTCCATGCCACCAAAAGATACTGTTCTTCATTAGGTCAGATGTGCCGTCAGGCTTTATCATAATCTGTGGCGGAAATGAGCTGGAATAAATGTCAACTAGGTGGTTTGCAGGCAGCTCTTGTATAAGGTGATCAACTGCAATCTTGCCAACATAACCGCTTCCGGGGAATCCGCAGATGAGATGAGGTGACTTGAGCTTTGGCCGGTCAGCGGTAGAATAAACCATCTTGATGTCTTGCACAAAACTTGAGAGCCCATCGATGCGCTTTAAAGCTTTTCCACGACAATGCCTGTGATGCGGAAGTGTATATTATTTAGGCGTTAATATGGCATTTGTCTGCTTCACAAAAGCGTAATGAAGCTCCCTTTCACCTCTGTGTTACTCCATCTGATAGTGCTTATAACTTACTTAATTTGGCAGAGCTACATAATTTTCTAAAAAAATAGGAAGAGTTAGGCAAGCAAAAAACTTCTAATTGCTTACTCTACTATGTTATTATTCCAGCAGCGGTGCTGGTATTGTTGTAGTTGTTTGTTGTTGTTGTTCTTCCTCAGTTACTGCTGTAGCATTTTCTTGTCCTGTCTCTTCAGGAGGAATTGGTGTTGTTATTACTGCTGTAGCATTGGTGTCATCAGTAGCATTTGTCGTTACTACTGTCATATTTGCTGCTGATACTTCTCCTTCCTCTCCTGCTGCTTCTCCTTCCTCTCCTGCTACTGTCACTATTCCATACATCCCGGGGTGGAATGCACAGAAGTATTCATAGGTTCCAGGTTCTTCAAATGTCATCGTAAAGCTATCTAGAATTGGGAATGGAAGCGGTGGGAATTCTTCTTCTTCTCCTCCTCCTTCATCAGTTACTGCTGTCGCATTGGTGTCATCAGTAGCATTTGTCGTTACTGCTGTCATATTTGCTGCTGATACTTCTCCTTCCTCTTCTAAGGCTTCAAAACCACGGACATCTAGTATTATACCTGAACTGACTATTGCCTCAGTTCCGTTTATTGTATAATTGGCTGATAGGTTTGGTGGCTCAAACAATCCTTGCTGCATTGCCTCCTCTGTTAGCTGTTGCAGTTCTTGTACATCAATCAGATATCTTGTGTTGTTCTCACTGTCCGCAACAGTTGGATAGAATGCACCCTTGTTCAAGGAGATTACGGCTTGTCTACCATCTGGCTGCTCTTGGATTATGGACTCCCCAAAATTGAATGGAGGCGCAAGTTCTAGTTGTTCTGGGTCAGCTCCTTGGGGTAGTATGAATGGCAACCACAAATCAGATATTGTTGATCCGTTGGTCATATCAAATATTACGTTATGTACTTCTGTGGAATTTTGTGGTGCATAGAATGTAATACTTTCTCCTGTTTGAATCTCTACTGCTGCAGGGAAGAATTGGTTGATTGATTCAGTAATGTTGCCGGCTCCTACTGAGACTCTTTCTTCTTCTTCTATTGTGTTATCAATTGATGCTGCTACTTGCTGTGGTGTAAGTAATGTAGAACCAGTTACACCGGCTGCTGTAAGAATTGCTGCAGCGGCTATAACAGAGCCCACATAAAACGCACTATTATTCTTCTTTGTAGTCATTGATATTTGCGTGAAGGGATAGCGTATATTTTAAGGATTGTTGTGAAGCGTTCTATATGTGCATAGATAAGAATCATATTATGACTGACACTGCTAAGCTCAAGTTGTACACTTAAATTTGCAGCGCATAGCTAACCAAAAAAGTTGGCGTCCGTTATCTAAGCAGCTTCGAAATATTGTGCTCTCTGAAAAGAAATATTCCTCATCACGAGAAAGAAGTCTGATATAAAAAGTTGACAAGCTTGATGCTTTCTGTCGCATAGAGTTCTCGTCAGCGTTTGTTATGTGGCAGCATATATGCATGATGTATAGGGCAGAGCAACTTTGATATTTTTTTCTAATACAAGTTACGGTTACAGCATGTTTTTATCTACCGCTAAGTAATTTCGATAAAATTATTGCATCTCCTGTATGTCTGATTAATAGCCACATACTCCGTTAATGTATTATTGCACACTTGCTGGATGCAGTGTGTGTGGGTGGGGATGTGTAGTGGCGATCTTCCTTTCAGTCTTTGGTACTCCCTCCTAGTTTTCATAAGACACCTCTCAAGTTACTACTTTATCCAATTTGCCCCTTTTCTTTGCTACCTTTACTTCGCGTGCTATTCTTCTCCCCATGCTCATAGGTTCGTCATATAGGAGTCCAGAGTAAGGTGAACCGTCAAGGTAGAGGTTCGTCCCTGCGACGATCCTTGCAGAAAATTCAAAGGTTGTGAATTTGCCTTCGCTGTCATATACTCCTTCAAGGCAGAATGGCCCAGGCATCCCTGGTGGCACTAGCCGCTCTGCAGTGCGCACAAAGTTTTCGCCTATCTTGTATACTTCTTCAAGCAATGATTCACGCAGAACAAGCGGTATGTTTCCGATGACAGTGTACGACGGCTCGATGCTGCTGGCGCCAAGCTGCTGCTTTGCAGGGATCCTGCCGATGCCGTCAATATCTGATTCATACCGCCTGTCTATTCCCAGCAGCTCGAGTTCTTCAGTTATTGGTGAATAGAAATACTGCAAATAGACTGGCACACCTCTAATGAATTCCTGAATGTACAGATCGCTTTCTGCTCTGATTATCTTTTGATCAATGAGTCGTCTCGCACCTTCTTCAAAGCTCTCACGGTTCCATGCGAGGTAATAGCCCCGCCCACCGGCGGCCCCATGCAACTTCACAATGCATAACCCCTTGATCTCATTTTTTGACCTGACCGCCTGGGGAATCTTCAGGCCTGCCTCTTTCATCAGCTTTTCTTTGAGAATTCGGTCCGCCTCCCACCTTAATATCCACTTGTTGCCAAAGACTGGTGTGTCTATCTTCTCTATTTCGTCGCTTTTCATCTGAGATATCAGAGTACCATGGGGAATTAGCACGGAGCCTACCTGCTTGAGGCGTCTGCGACATGTATCACCAAGGATCTCGGTAAAACTGCCAACCTCGACAATTTCATCAATAAACCCAAACCTTGAGTATAGCCCCAGCCGACGTTTCTCGCACACAAGCAACGTCCTAAAACCTTCATCCTTTGCACCCTTGAGAACTTGTAATGAACAATGGGAGCCAAGCGTCGCAATCGTAAGCTTACTGCCAGTAGCAGCCTTTCTAGTCAATACCTCCCTGTTAATTGCAAGAGATTAAAATTTCTTCTCAATAGCATTTATAGCTGAAGCTAGAACTAAATCTCTATTGTTTCACTGAATGACAACAGACTAGCCCACACCGCAGAGCACGCATTCATTGGATCGCTACAAAAACTGCTCGGGCAGACCCTGAAGGTCAGAAAAGTGGAGCACAAGGGCTCCGGCTACAACACCGCCTTCATTCTGATCCCGAAGCTTGATCTCGATACGGTGATCAAGGCAGAAGCAGAAGTGAATTCACTTATTGCCAAAGGCCGCAGAGTAACAACACGTATATTTTCGTCGCTTGAAGAAGCAAAGCGCGAGATACCTGAATTGCGCGCAAACGAGGAAAGGATAACAGCAGCAGCACCCTCTGAGGTTAAAGTGGTAGAGATCGAAAATCATGATGTAGCCGCTTGCGCTATGGAGCATGCCAGCAACCTGCAAGAATGTGAATTTTTCCTAGTCACGCGCTTGTCAAAAGGCGGAAGTGAATATGAAGTTGACTTTGTGGTTGGCCACCAGGCCAAGGATACAGCTGTCGCTTTGTCGTCTAAGCTATTAAGAGTCTGCCATGAGCTCAGAGCCAACATTAACACTGTTGAAAATACTGCACAAAAGCTCAGATCTGAAAATGAAATTAATGCTAGAAAGCTAAAAGCGCTTAGCAGAGAAAAGCTAGCAGGTATACAGCCGGTCACAAGCGGTACCGTAACGCTTCTAAAAGGAATATTTGAAAACTTGTCAGATAATCAACTCCAAGAATTTGCAGGTGAAATAATTATCAATCCAAATACCCTAGTCCTTCTTGCAAACATCTCTGATGAAAGAGCAAACATAGTTTTCGCTCGCAATGAAAAAATGGAAGGGATCGACTTGAACAAAATGTTTAAGCAATTTGCTGACATAGATGGGCGCGGAGGAGGTAAGCCTCACTTTGTGACTGGCATTATCAAAAAGCAAGCCGTCCGCAGAGTGCTCGACAGCATTGAAAGAGAAGTCTTGTGTTAATCGCACAATTCCATTGTTGCTAGCCGCCACCATTGCGCGCCACCACCACACATACACACTGATGCTGGTAAGGTTAAATTAACCTCTTCGATATACCCCTGGTTAATTGGACGAATTGCTGCAGGAAGAAGATCTTAAAAATTGGCGAAGAACCCACTATTCCAAGGAGATAGCCCTCTCTAAAGGAGGAGACGACGAAGTCATTATCATGGGCTGGGTTGCCAGTATAAGAGATCACGGCAACATCCAGTTTATCATATTAAGGGATATGTATGGTGAAATCCAGGTCACAGTGAAGAAGCGTGAGTGCAGTGAGTCGCTTTTCCAACTGGCCAAAGAGATCAAGGAGCACAGCTCTATTGGCGTACGCGGCAAGATAAGGCCGCAGGAAAAGGTTCCAAACGGCGCTGAAATAGTGCCAATTGAGATCAGAGTATTTTCAATAGCAAGAAAGGCGGCCCCTTTCCTTGTTCAGAGTAGGACGTCAACTGTAGGCATTGACACCCGGCTTGACCTTCGTGCAGTTGATCTGCGACGCAATTATCTTGGATCAATATTTCGCATACGTCAGACCGCCGTCAATTCTGTCAGAGCATTCCTCTCAGAGCAGAAATTCAATGAAGTGAACACGCCAAAGATGATAGCCACTGCAACAGAAGGCGGGGCAGCACTTTTTCCGATATTCTATTACGATAGAGAAGCATTCCTTGCGCAAAGCCCTCAGCTATACAAAGAACAGTTAACAATGGCATTTGAAAGCGTATTTGAGATAGGGCCCATTTTTCGCGCAGAGCCTTCCCGCACCAACAGACATTTATCAGAGGCAATTTCAATCGATGTTGAGCGTGCATTTGTTGATTATAATGATATCATGTCGCTGCTCGAGAGGATGATATCAAAGATTGTTGATATATTAAAAGAAAAGAATCAAGATGACCTGGAGTATCTACAACTTCAGCTACCGTCCGTGGATCTGCCGTTTTCAAAGTACAGTTATTCTGACATCATTGATAGACTGCAGGAGGCTGGCGAGCGCATACAGTGGGGAGACGATATTTCTCCACAGATTATGAAGAGCATACAGCATGAACACCTCAATGACTTTTACTTCATAATAGACTGGCCAACTTCGACCAAGCCATTCTATATCAAGCCAAGTGCTACAGACAGCAGGATATGCGAGTCATTTGACCTGATGTGTGGAGGACTTGAAGTTTCATCAGGCAGCACCAGAATAAATCACAAAGATCAGCTGGTGGAGCGCATGGCAAAGCAGGGCTTAAAGCCTGAAGCATTTGACTACCATCTGCGGGTATTTGATTATGGGGTTCCACCGCACGCTGGCTTTGGTCTTGGCCTTGAGCGGCTCATGATGGCATTAACAAAAGTCGAAAATATCCGCGACGTTACACTTTATCCAAGAGACATAGATAGGCTGGCGCCATGATAATATAATATGGTAGTTACAAGAGAAGAAGTAAAGCATCTTGGATGGCTTGCAAAGCTCGAGATGTCAGACGCAGAGCTACAGCGCTATACAGCACAGATAGAAGAGATAATCAGCTACTTGAACATGCTGAATACGATACCACTTGAGCAGGTCAAACCGATAGCGATGAAAAAGAAATTTTCAGAACTTCGGAAAGATGCACCTGAGAATTTCGAAGACGCTGTACTTGGAACGAGATACAGGAAGGACGGCTTTGTGAAGGGTCCAAGGATGGTTTGAATTGCCATTGCCGCTCTATACCCTTGAGGCCGGACAGGTCGTCGAAGGCATCAAAAACAGGGAATTTTCTGCTGAGGAATATATCTCCCAGCTCTTGGGAAGGATTGAAAAAGTAGAACCCAAGGTAAATGCCTTTGTGACGCTCAACAAGGAAGAAGGGCTTAATAGAGCGCGCATGCTGGATAAAAAGATCAGAGACGGCGAGCAAAGTGGCCCCCTTGCAGGAGTCGCATTGAGCATCAAGGACAATATTTGCACAAAAGGGATGAAGACCACATGTGCCTCAAAGATGCTTGAAAGCTATATCCCGGCATACGATGCAACAGTGATCAAGCGACTGATGTCTGCCGGTGCAATCATAATCGGCAAGGCAAACCTCGACGAGTTTGCAATGGGTTCTACTACAGAGTTTAGCCGACATGGCCCCACTAGAAACCCGTGGGATATCAGCAGGGTCTCGGGTGGCTCCTCAGGCGGAAGCGCAGCAAGCGTGGCTGCCCTTGAATGCACTGCATCGCTTGGTTCAGACACTGGAGGCTCAGTTAGATGTCCCGCCAGTTTTTGCTCTGTAGTTGGGCTCAAGCCCACATATGGCCTTGTGAGCAGATTTGGGCTTGTATCATATGCAAACAGCCTAGAACAGATAGGACCGGTTGGCAGGACAGTATCAGACGTAGTTTCGATTCTAAATGTGATTGCCGGGTCCGATGAAAACGATCATACTACGATAAACAGCAACAAACCTACATATTCGCTACAAGAAAGAAAAGGGTTTCGTGCCGGTCTTGTCATGGAGTTCACTGAAGGTGCAGACCCTGGAGTATCCAAGATGATCTACAATGCTGCAGACACACTGGAGAAGCAGGGTTGCAAGTGCGAAGAAGTGTCTCTTCCGTCAGTGCAGTATGCGCTTGCATCCTACTATACAATTGCAACCGCAGAAGCAAGTAGCAATCTTGCACGTTACGATAACATCCGCTACGGCTTCGACATGAACCCTGAAGGCTACGAATGGAACAGCTATTTTGCTAAAGCGCGCAGCAACTTTGGCGAGGAGGCAAAGAGGAGGATAATTGTTGGATCGTATGTGCTCTCTTCAGGATATTATGGCAAGTATTATCTGAAGGCGCACCAAGTGCGCTCACTTCTAAAGCATGAGATGGAGACCCTTTTCAAAAGGTATGACGTCTTGATAGGACCTACCATGCCTATACTCCCATTCAAAATAGGCGAAAGGATAGACGATCCGCTCAAGATGTATCTTGTCGATATTGACACTGTTGTAGCAAACCTCACTGGCATGCCTGCAATATCGGTTCCTGCCGGCTTTGCTGACGGTTTGCCTGTGGGCCTGCAGATAATGGCGGACCAATTTGCCGAACAGACTATGCTTGATATAGCATATTTGTTTGAGCAGGCTGCAAAAGTGCAAAGGAGCCCTGAGCTGTGATGGCTACTACTACTAAGATAGGACTTGAAATTCATTGTCAGCTCACAGGCGCCAAGAGCAAGCTGTTCTGCAGATGCAGTTCGGACTACCGGGGAAAAGCTCCAAACGCAAATATCTGCCCTATATGTGCGGGACTACCGGGAACATTACCGCTTTTGAACCAAAAGACCGTTGAGTTTGCCGCAATGATCACTCTTGCGCTTGGCTGCAAGTTCCCAGATGACATAGCATTCTACCGCAAGAACTACTTTTACCCTGATTTGCCCAAAAACTTCCAGCTGACACAGTACAACGCATACAGTATAACGAGCATCGGTGTAGACGGCAAGCTGGAGTACGGTAATGGCAAGGACGCAAGGATAAGACGCGTACAACTGGAAGAAGACCCTGGCAGACTTGTGTATGCGAGCGGTAGTATGGATACCAGCGTTTATGTCTTGATCGACTACAACAGAGCCGGCATGCCACTTGTTGAGATAGTGACAGAGCCGGACTTCGCCGACCCAAAGGATGTGCGAATGTTCCTTGACAAGATAACTTCGATAATAGAACACCTTGGCGTATGTGACACAAAGCTTGAAGGATCTGTGCGCTGCGATGCCAATGTATCGATTGACGGTGGCAATAAGGTGGAGATAAAAAACATCAGCTCATTTGCCGATGTAGAAAAGGCATTACGCTATGAAATCACAAGACAGAGAACGATGGCGTCCCGCGAGATCCAAGTCAGATCAGAGACTCGCCATTGGGACGATGCAAGAAAAGTAACAAAAGAGTCAAGGACAAAAGAAGAGGAGCAAGACTACCGCTACTTCCCAGAGCCCGACATCCCAATGGTATTGCTTGGAAGCGAGTTTGTTTCATTTATCCGGCAATCGATGCCAGAGCTTCCAGACACCCGCAAGGAGCGTTTTATGTCAAAATATGGCCTGTCAGCCCACATTGCACAAGTGCTTATAGGGAACAAGGAGCTAGCTGACTTTTTCGAGTCCACTCTTATGATATACTTGTCACCAAAGGAGATAGCCAACTGGATAGTGACTGATCTCATGAGCTTTGTAGACGAACGACAGAAAAAAGAAGAAGATAAGCAGCACTTGCTGTTTGCGGGCCTCAAGGTAGGGCCAGAGCATATCGCCGATCTCGCAAGGCTAGTCGATCAGGAGACGATAAACAGGGCCACTGCGAAGCAGATTCTTGGTCAAATAGTGAGAACAGGCGAGATGCCTTCTGCATTAGCGAAAAAGATGCATGCCAGCAGAATTGATGATGCGAGTGTGCTGGCCCAAGCAGTTCAGTCAGTCTTCCAGATGGAGCAAGCAGCAGTTCACGATGCAAGGCGCAACGCTAATGTTGCAAACTTTTTGCTTGGCAAGGTAATGAAGATCACTAAAGGTACGGCAGACCCAAAGATTGCACTAGAAATGATACAGAAAAAGTTGAAAGAGGACTAGCAGCTGCTACTCATGATCCCTGTCCTCATAATCATTGTTGTCCTACTCCTCCTCCTCATCCCCCTCATCACTGTTTGATTCACTTGGTTCCTCCTCCTCCCCCTCATCACTGTTTGATTCACTTGGTTCTGTGATATTACTGGGGTTGTCTTGGTTGAGTTCATTGGCGCCAGCGCCAACGGGTTGACAATCTCGAACGAGCCTAGCTATCTCCTGTTGCAGCTGGTTGCTGCCTCCTTCGCTTTCGCTAAAGATGTTCTGGATTAAATTGCCAATAACCATATTCAACCTGCGCGCATCCTCTGCATCAAAGCAATTGTCTTGGTCTACAATATCGGCGAATCTCTGTATGATGATGGTGCGTGCATCTATTGTAGCATTAGTAAATGCTGGATCAACTTCTAGGTATGCTGTAATGGTAGTGTCGTCTTGGCCGAGAACTATGGATCTTGTTCTGTCTGTAGATCCATTATCCCACCTGTCAAATTCCATGTTGCCTAGGACAGGTACCGTAACAGTATATGTAGATCCAGCAGTTCCCGTAAATGTCAACGGCGCGTGTCCTTCCATCAGGGTGGTTCCGTTGATTGCTTCAATGACAATATACACTCCTGTTATTGTATCACCTGAGAGATCCGCCGCTCTGACAGTCAGGTCCGCAATACTTTCTGCGTCTGGCGACAGCGTATCGGCAGCAGGAACGACTCGGAATAATGTGCCATCTACAGATGATAAGATGTACAGGTAGCCATCAGGGCCTGTCTTGATGTCACTTATACTTCCAAAGCCTGTACCAAAAATGGCATCCTCTGCTTCTTCAGGAGTATTTGCTACTGTGTCGTCTAGCGCGCCTTCGAGGACAAATGCAGACCTGTTTTCATTCAGCTCTAAGCGGTAGATTGTGCCATTGCTAATGTCGCCTACAAACATATCGTTCTCATACTCTTCCCCAAATGCACTTGAAGCGAGGAATTCAAGGGCGGTAGGGTCAACTGGCTCTGTCCAAGTAAACTCTGGATTGCTGTAGTGACTCTCTGAGTTGAACATCACAAGGCCTGTCAGACTGTAGTCTGGTGGCACCATTCCTTGTACGATTTTCCACCCGCTGTTAAAGCCAGTATCAACCAAGTTAATCTCATCCACAAACGGTGCGCCGTTCTCAGTATCCCACAGAACGCCTGTCATGGGATCAAAGTCCATGCCATAGCTGCTGCGCATCCCGTATGCAAAGTAGTATTTGCCAAAGGCGCCAGTTCCGATGATAGGCTCAGGAACCTCTCCATTTTTGCCTATCCTCAGTATACCACTTGTCCCATCCGCCTCCGAACCGTTTTCAAAATTCTGCACCATGGTGGTATGACCTCCGACATCGCCTATTATGACATAGACATTGTTGTCTGGACCAATAACGACGGGTCCGCCATTGTATCGTGGTCCTGGGAGGGCTGGTAGGTCAAGCATGAGCATTGGATTCACAAGTTGGTCTCCCTGCAGCTCATACCTATAGAGGCGATTGCCTGCGGGAGGCACTCCCTGCATATCATCACCGTCAACCCCTCCGCCAGATTCAGTGAAATACAAAAAGACGTAGGTAGTTGTATCATTTTCCCTTGAAACAGCAGTGCCCAGCATTCCTCTTTCGCCGTCATTTGCAACTGCGACGTCAAGGAGTGGTTCCGGTTGAAGCTCTCCGTCTTCGATCATCCTTACTCTGCCATTGTCTTTTTCAAGCACCAGTATGGTGTCTTCATCTAAGAAAGCCATAGTGGTTGGAGATATCAGTCCACCGGCAACTTGCTCGACTGTAAGGCTGACATCATTTACAGAGGGTCTTGTCCCTGTAGTCCCGACTTCTTGGGCAACTGCAAAATCCTGTCCTAATACAAATAAAAGCATCAATGATAGGCCTATTGACAGAATTGGATTAGGCATATTCCGCTACTGCAGATACACTCTAATAATAATGAATTGTCGATTTAATCTCTGCTAGAGAGTTCTTAATGACCGTTATAGCCCTTTTTGCCTTCTGTAAATCTGAGGAGGACGAGGGGAAGGCACACATTTTGCCCCCTTGCCCAAACGTATTCTTAGACTAGCTCAGCAGCTGTTGTATAATACTTTCAAAAAATCTTCGTATGGCCTATTCATTCAATTGCATTCTTCTCCTCCTCCTCTCGTTTTCCCTTTCTAGCGAAAGAGATAGAGAATTGATGCAGTAGCGCAGGCGAGTTGGCTCTGGTCCATCATCAAATACGTGCCCTAAATGCGCACCACACTTGGCACACATACCTCGGTTCTTATCATGCCATAGCTCTTGTCCATCGCTTGTTTCACACTTCCTCTATTAAGAGGAGTCCAAAAGCTGGGCCAACCGGTGCCAGAATCGAATTTGGTGTCGGAGGTAAATAGGCTATTGCCACAGCAGACACACTTGTAGATGCCCTTGCCCTTGCAGTCGTGGTGCTTGCCTGAAAACGGAGGTTCAGTGCCCCTATTCCAACATACTTCATACTGCTCAGGCGTCAAGTCCTTTTTGTAATTAGGCTTGTCTACCATACAACAATATGTCATTTGTATACGTCACTTATTTTAGCCGTTATTATCTTTTCTCTTCAGCTGTAGCAATCTCCTCTAGGTGCTCTACGACTATAGGCATGAATGCTCCCACGTCCGTTACAATGCCAATTGCCTGAGCAGTTCCCCTATCGATGAGCTTGGTCACCACAGGCTGGCTAATGTCGACTGCTACTACCTTGACTGAGGCAGATAGCATGTTTCCTACTGCGATAGAATGCAGCATGGTGGATAACATCAGCACCAGCTTGGCTCCCTTAATCAATTCCTTGTACTTACGTTGTGCCTCAACAACGTCTGTGATTACATCAGGCAGGGGACCGTCGTCACGTATAGAGCCGGCAAGTACAAAGGGCACATTGTTCTTTATGCATTCATACATCACGCCACTTTTCAGGAGCCTTTTTTCAACCAGTGCCTTGAGTCCTCCAGCTTTGAAAACCTCATTGATGGCCTGCATATGGTTGCGGTGTCCTCTGACCGCAAGTGTGCCGTCCTTGACACGCATGCCAAGTGAAGTACCAAGCAAAGCATTTTCAACATCATGCACTGCCAGCGCGTTGCCTGCAAGAAGGCCGTCAACGTATCCCATCCTGATCAATGATGCGAGTGCTTCAACTGCCCCCGAGTGCACAAGCACCGGCCCTG
>JAICHI010000005.1 GCA_025922735.1 Nitrososphaeraceae archaeon
CATCATACAGTTGATGGTACTTGTATTTGCGGTCGTGGCTCTCTATGAATTTGTCTACAACTTTATCGTATGGAACTCACTGATTACTGCAGATGTAATAAGAGGGGTAATGAGATTTGATGATCTTAGTGTAGAATATCCAGACCCCGAAGCTCCTTGGAACTTAGTATTTGCGACCAAGATGACGCTTGCTGCATTCTTGATCTCAGCCCACTGCTTTTATACAATTTCCAAGCCTGAAAAAAAGTCAGAATAGCCATTCTTTTGCTCTGACTCAGGTCTTGATTTTTCTCGAAGTTATGCTTAGACAGTACTTAACCTGATCGGGGGGGGTCATCAGGTTTGAAAAATCTGCTTCGTGCTGCGAAATCTTCTCAGTAATATTGTACTTAATTTATGGCAGCTACAATCATTTATCGTTCCTCGCTTTAGGTGAATCCAAAAAGTGATTTCTAAAGAAGTGTCATTTACCGTTCTTGGGTTGTAGGTCTTATCAATATCTCATTTACATTTACGTGATTTGGAGCCTGTACTGCAAATACAATGGCATTGGCGATATCTTCTGCCTGCAGCGACTCCATCTGCTTTGTCCTTTCAACATAATTTTCCAATGCCTTGTCGGTTATAGTGTTTATAAGTTCTGTCGTCACGACTCCTGGCTCAATGCACGTAATCCGTATGTTAGACCTCTGGCTGAACTCCTGTCTAAGACCTTCGCTGAATGCTGTAATGGCGTGCTTTGTCGCACAGTAGACGCTCCCTGCGGGATAAACAATCCTCCCAGCTACAGAAGAAATATTGACTATGTGTCCTGACTTTTTGTTCAACATAGGCGTAATTACTGCAGCAGTGCAGTAAAGCACTCCCCTTATGTTGACATCGATCATTTTGTCCCACTCCTCAACCTTGAGATTCTTGAAAAAGCTCAGTGGCTGGAGACCAGCATTGTTTACAAGGATATCGATGGTACCCCACTTTTTCATAACAGCATCAACGAATACGTCACATTCTGATTTTATCGTGACGTCCAGTTTTTGAATGAAAACTTCTCCTTCATTTTTGATAATCTCACTTTGCAACGATTCCAGTCTGTCCATGCGTCTTGCGCCTGCTGCGACTTTTGCACCAGCCCGAGATAATGCCAGAGCAGTAGCATAGCCTATGCCGCTGCTTGCTCCTGTAACTATTGCAACTTTATCTTTTATCATCTGCTATCATCATTCGTTTAGTTTTTTATATGTGTAATATGCTGCTTTTGCCAATAGGCGTCAAGTTTAAGTACAATGCTTACATTTTTAGAACTTGTGTATTGATGAGCCTCGACGACAGCGATGAGCTGGCCTATCTCTGGACTAAGGTAAAGTTTATCCAAAAATACATGAGCAAACACGATTGCAACTATGAAGTCGCCGAGCGCGAGTTTCACATTTGGATTGAAGGACTAATGGATAGCAGGATCGAGCTCGCAAACAAAATGCTAAATTCGCGTTAGACGTTCTGCTGTGGCTGCTCGATCTTTTGCTTTCTTGCCATGAACAGCAATAGTGCACCAAACATTCCAAGCACTATTGCCAGCCCCTGCGCGCCGCCATTTGGAACTGCGATAACATACACGATTGCAAAAGTGAGGCAAGTTACTGCCTGCAGAAGATATGATTTGACAGCATGCATCTTCGTCTTTTTTGCGACATATCCTATCACGAAAAACGCGGCTGCAGGATATATAGTGAGAAGAATAAACTGATCAATGTCAATGCCAAGGTGAACCATCGACAATCACTGTCAGTCAATGCTAAATAAGAATTTTTAGTCTTTATCGATAGCAGGCATGGCGATTTATCATAGTTCATTGGACATATTATGACACTGATTACCTGAATCTTCACTCAGTCATCAAACAGCCTTCTTCCTTTTCGCCTGTATTTTCCAGTAAGCAGCTTGACACGTTCCTTGCCGATTCTATAATAACTTTCTATTGCCATCGAGACTGGCTTACGCTCTTCTTTGCACTGCCTTTCCATTGCAGATTTCTTGCCAGCATATAGAAAATCTGCTACTTTGCATCTCCTGTACCCTACCGGATCCTAAAATTTTTTAGAAGGTGCTTTGAAACTATCATCATGACTGTTCTGACCTGCGCAGGGCGGATTTTTTACTAATTAGGCTACTAGTTGAACAATCCTTGTTTTATAACAAAGCATGCTCGCATTGCTAATAGTAGGCTCTACATAATTTATTTTTCCGGATTATTCGACACATGCTTCGATGGCTCCACCGCCATCAATTATCGAGCGAGCATTTTCGAATGGAAGGGATGCTACATCTTCCTGCGCGTATGGCCCGTACTTGTTCATATCTATTCCAACAAATGCTTCTATTGGCTTGAGGAATCGGACCACTATTTGTTTTGAGCGCATCCTTGCAGATATCGACTCGAGCACCTTTGACCTACCTTTGACCAAGGCAGCCATGACTTCGTCTATTCTTTTGTTTAATTCCCGTTTGCCATCAAGGACATATTTTTCCTCATCAGTTAGCTTTGAATAGTCCAGAGGCTCGTCGCCCGAGCTGATCTTCGCCTGTCTTGTCTCTATCATAAGACATGACGAAGCCGCAAGCATCTCGACCATCCTATCCCTTACCTTTGCTTCGACACCTTCGTAGGCCTGACCCTTCAGGGTGCCTAGTGCCTCTGCTATTTTCTGGAAAGTGTCTGGTTCTATTGACTGAAGTGTTGGAGTTTCAACTTCTTTTTCTAACATTCTGTAAACATCTTTGAGCGCAAGGCTTCCGCTATTCTCGGCATCCATCTCATTGCTGTTTCGTTGCCCAGCTGTTGTTGACATTTGGCTCACTAAGCCTTAAATTATAGGATTTTAGTGCCTACTGGTAGGATATCTCAGTTGCCTTATAAATTGATTGACGGCAGGATCGAGCCATTGACATTTAGTGCGGAACAAGTCATGCGACGGCTCAAAGAAGACAATATCAAGTTCCTCGATTTGCAGTTCACCGGCCTTTTTGGCCGGTTCCACCACACTACGATAGACTCCAAGATGTTCCGGATCCAGGATTTCACGGATGGCCTTCCAAAGCTTGACGGATCTTCAATACGCGGCTTTACAGAAATACATGATTCTGATCTTATTATAAGACCTGATTCGGCTACATATGCCACCGTGCCTTGGATTGGGACGCCTACTGCAAGGCTGATATGCGATATTTTGAGTGGAGGGAGCAAGCGTGAGATATTTCCACGAGACCCCCGTGGCATTGCAAAAAAAGCAGAAAGGTATCTCATAGATCAAGGCTTTGACACTTCTTATTGGGGCCCAGAAGTTGAATTCTTTGTCTTCGATAAGCTTGAGGTTAACACCATGACTCCATACCAGGGTCAGAGCTACCATATCACATCAAGAGAAGCACCTTGGTCTACTGACAGTGTGGGCTATGCGCTTAGGCTCAAGGAGGGATATCTTCCAAGCGCGCCTGGCGACACCCTCATGGAATACCGAAACGAATGCGTTGATGTACTTTCGAATAATTTCGGCATAGTGTGTGATGCTCATCACCACGAAGTAGCGACTGCAGGTCAGTGCGAGATCGACATTCGATTTGATACCTTGGTTAATGCTGCCGATGCCGTTCAAAGTTACAAGTATATTGTCAAGAACATTGCCAAAAAACAGAACATGATTGCAACGATGATGCCAAAGCCGATAGCGCTTGACAATGGCTCGGGCATGCATGTTAATATCAGCCTTTGGAACAAAGGCAAGAACCTATTCTATGACTCTGCTGATGAATATGCAGAAATTTCGCAAACTGCACGCTATTTTTGTGGAGGCATAATAGAACATGCTCGAGCACTTGCCGGAATCGTAGCGCCTACTACTAACTCTTACAGGAGGCTTGTGCCCGGCTACGAGGCTCCAGTGTACGTCGCATGGAGTACCGGCAATCGATCTGCAATAATCAGGATCCCAGCTCATTACAAAGGAACCAAATTTGCTCACCTAAAGCGAATCGAGTTTAGAGCTCCTGATCCTTCATGTAACCCCTACCTTGCGTTTTCAGCCATTCTTGCGAGCGGCCTTGATGGCATCAAGAAGAAGAAGGACATAAGCGACCCAGTGAATGAGGATATATTTAGGATGACCTCAGAGAGGAGGCGCCAGCTAGGGATAACGCAGCTGCCAGCAAGCTTGAGAGAAGCCTACGAGGAGCTTAGAAGTGATAACGTGTTCTTAAAGCCGATATTTGACAGTGAGATCATTGATAGAATAATAGAGCACGAGGAGAAGGAACACATAGAGCTGGCAGTGAGACCTCATCCCCATGAGTTTTCAATGTATGCTGACATATAGCCTCTTTTTTGCATAATGAATCTTGCGCCTCTAAAAGAGAGATACTCTCACCTTTTCCTTTCGTCAGCAGGTAAGAAGCATATAGGATTATGTAAAATTGTTGTGATGGACTTCGTTTAATTCTTTTCATAAAAGTTTATCTAGGGATAATATCATATAAGATTGTATAAGATTACACAGTTTGCAAATATACAAACAAGTTTTCGAAATCATGATATAAGCGCAGTCGGTAGTTGAGATAAAATGTTGGACGATGATTCCTCTTTGTCATCCTCGGCTGCAATCCCTTTTCCAACACTTACAATCCTGTATTTGCCATCAGAGGCCAACACGGTGGTTGAAGAAGTAGGTCAGAAATATCCCAACAGCACAGTGGAGGAGTGCATTGGTTTTTTTCACGGGGTGCAGAAACACTACAAAAAGGTCACGATCTGGAGTCAGGGCATAGACAGCCTGTGGCTCAATGCAGTAGTAGCAAGAGCAAAAGAGCTTGCTGGTGTGGAATTTGTGACGCTTGTTTCAGGCGGCATAATGTACCTGCTATAGGGGTTCCAGAGATCAGAGGAAGCAATAGGTAACTGTATATTATGTATCTTCTTCATTTCGCAGTAATCTAAAATTTCTTTTAAATTTTACGAGGTACGATAGATAATTGTTAGAAAGAAATATTGTATTTATCCTAGTCTTCAATTCTTGATGTATGACCATCGGAAAGTAACAAATCATCTTACCAAGAATTGTTTGTTTTCGCAAGTCGAACAGATATAACAGTCAAAGTAGAAGAAGTAATAAAAGATGAAGAGGATGAAAAAGATAGAATAGAGACGGTTGATAATATATAATAGCGCTCACCTAGGCAATTAATTAATCAATCAACCACAAGTCTTGTGAATACTTTTTCTCCTCTACTCTTGCACTTTCAATAAGAAGCATCATTGCTACTACCATGCTGCTGCTTCTTTGATTCCATCTCACTACCATGTGGCAGTGGTAGCAATATTCTGCTTGCATAACAGGTATATCACATGAACAAACAGCAGCAGAGCGTCTATTTTCCAAATCTTTTGATTACCTCGTTAGCTGATTCATAGAAACATGGAAGTACCTCTCTGACCTTAACCTCAAATAACACCTCTGCAGCTATATGTTGAGGCATGAAAGAAGGAGAGGAAGAGGTAAGGCGCTGTCCTATCTGTGGATGCACTGAGCACAGGCTCATTGGGTGCGGCAAGCACTGGGGAAAACATAAAGAAGGGCCAGATGGCAGATGCGTGCCCCGCTCATCATTTTAGTTCATAAAGCGCGACTGAGAGTTTGAATGCCAGCTTATCGTCAGTTGCAGTCGCAATCGGGATTACATATTTTTGAGTCTCTTCTTTGTACCTTGTCACCTTATCCTTGAAACTCTGTCCCTTCATGCTTCGGATATCATCTAGCCGCTCTGCCAATTTGATGTACCGGGTGTCCTTGGGTGCTTTCGTCATGCTGGCAAAGTATTCTTCTGATGCCTTTTCTTTGGTCCACGAATCAATAGCGCTCAATGTAGAATATACCCGCTCTCCAAACTCTTTCAGATCCTCATCAGGTATTCTTGCGTCATGTAATAGCGCAGCGCATACAAGATCAGTATCACGTATCTTGAGCTCTTCGGCCAAGATGAGCGCAACTCTCAGTGAATGGCCAATATAGTGTTCATATTTATTCACAGAATGTTGTCCCTTATGGGCCTTGGTTGCAAGCCCAAATGCTCTTGTTATCTGGACAACGTCCTCAGGGTTATCATCAAACGACCTGAGCAGCCTAGTGAACCCAGCTATAAGATCCGAATTCATAGATATTAGGCCTAGTCTTAAACCCTAAATTCAACTTTGCCTGTCCCCTATTGTTCAAATCCAATTATCGGAATCCCTCCGAAAAGATCAGCAGCCTCAGTCGCTTCTCCAAATCCTACAACCAGTATGCCGTTTTGGAGCATTATCGTGACAGGAGTATCTTGCAGTACAGCTGTGCTGTTTGAGGCAACATCTATTGTACCTACTATCACTAGATTGTCATTTATATGATTAATGGAATGTAACTCAAGCCCGCTCATTTCATATTCTATAGAGTCAGTACCGTTTGAGGGTTTATAGATAAAATTGGCGACAAATCCTGACGTGCCATTTAAAGACCAGTCGCCAAAGAGGACGGCTTCCACTTCACCACTTGTGAGGTTGAAACTAGAGCTTGCAATCTTGCCTGATGATTGCCTATCTATTTGAAGATTATCAGTGCCTGTCCTGCTTTCTACCCTGTTTGAAGAAACACCCTCACCGCTACTGCTTTCGCTAGTTATAACTGAGCTACTGGTAGAGCTCGACTGGGACTGGCCTGATGACTGCTGGATTACTGTGCTGTCACTATCGCTTGATTGCTGCTGTGTGATTAATGAGGCTGCCGCCATGCCATTGTTAATTCCATAACCAACAATAACACAGGTAGCAGTGGCAAGTAATGCAATGACAATGTAAATAGTCGGAATCATAATGGGCATAAACGAATAAAGCTTATAAAGATTGTATGTATAGCACACCAGTTTTATCTATTACAATTCATCTCTAGAAAATTAAATACAATGGCAGACCATCATAAGGGGGGTCTTGTCTGCGGTTGTTGTGTCGAGGGTGTTACATCTAGGCAAACTGCATTGGTTGTGATTATCAGCTTGATCTGTGAAGTTGATCAGTTTCTCTGCTTCCAGGCTTCACAATAGATATTGCATTAGGCATATACACATCGGACTTTTAGAATGCACAGTTGTATCAAAAATATCTACTGCGGAGTAGAGCCCGTGGCCTGTACAAATGTGTACCTAAAAAAGATCAGCTGACCAACCTTAAATTGACAACCTTGTGCATAATGGGAATAACAGAACCACAGGGGTCCGCTGGCCAGGTAGACATTGGTCACGATTGACACGTCGGATGGATGTGTATATTGTTTATTTCTGTTACTATGTCTTACAGGTTTTCCATATGTCTATGGAACAGTATGCTACTAGTTGCCTTCACCACATTGATTGCAGGAATGCCGGTCACAATTACTAGCAACAAAGGATAAACTTCTATAATTTTCATATAACGTTGTTCCAACTCCTTTCCCTAAGGGAAAAGGAAAAGGAAAATATTAAACAAGGACACTTAAAAAGTAAAGAGATTTCATATTGAGGGTCAACCTAAAAAGCCAGTCCTTGGATGTAGGCACACTTTATGCATATTTCGTTATATGGAGTTTGTGTTGCTATTGCCGTCAGTTGATGTGAACTCGCTTTTGCCAAGTCAAATTGATTCTGTTGATCCTATCGTCTCCTGTTCCTCTAGAGCTGGCGCAGACGACGTCATTTCTTCAGATGCAATCTCGGTGAATGCCGCAGGACCAGGCTTCGTTTCAACACGTGTGGTCTTTCGCCGAGGCGCTGCTTTTCTACTGGCCGCCTTTTTCTTGCCGCCCTTACGAACCTTGGCCGTAGTTTTTTTCTTTATGTTGCCCTTCTTCCTTGCCTTTGAGAGATTTGCTTGCTTTCCCTTCTTTTGATTGCTTTTGGCTTTTGCCATAACGGTTAGCATTATCTAATCACTTGTTCTTAAGCTTGTTCTTTTTCTGCAAGCTAAAGTTGAGTTGTAAAAAGATACATCAAGAATATCGCTAGCGACGTAGAAGAGTATTAGAAGAAATAGCAACACACTTCAGCGTAAATGGAATCAATACGGTTTGTCTTCCTTATGGAATATGTGTACGGTGAATAAACCTTTGACTACTTCCTGCTCGGAGGAGGGGCTAAAATCAAATGACAGATGCCGTTCTGCCCCTTAAGCTATGACCCGCTACGTATATCTATCACAATCTCTGCACCAATCAATTTTTGTTGACTCGAATTTTTCCATTTGTATTGTTATATCACTATCAGTGAGATGTCTAGTAATTGAAGTACGAAATCCTTCAAAAATCTCTCTGCTATTCGGTAGTATTTTAGAAGAAGATATAATAATTGAGTTAACTCACAATTATTCATTCTTGACAGACAACAAAGGCTACTATGTAGTTCTTGGCGTTTCTGAGAAGGCTAGCTACAAGCAGATCAAATACGCCTATAGGCGGCTTGCCCGAAAATATCATCCGGATAGGAACAACTCAGTCTATGCAGAAGAAATGATAAAAAAAATAAACACCGCGTTTGAAGTTCTGTCAGATGAGACAAAGAGGGCACAATACGACAAGATGGAATTTGATAGCTCGCGTGAGATGGAGTCGAAACAAGAGCCAGCTCACACATATCCCAAGCCAGGGAAAAGGGCAAACGAAAGTGTGATTGCAGATGTTTTCAATGGGCCATACTTGCTTGACACCCCAAGGGGCAGATTCCACATAATTGTCGAGCCTTCGTTATGTATGGCGTTTGGCAGCTGCGAAGTTCTTGCGCCAAAAGTTTTTGTGGTTGAAAAGAACAAGATGGTCAATCCGAAGGCAAAGGTCGAGTGCGAAACCTGCGCCGACTATGAAAGTATACATGCTGCTGCAGCCACCTGTCCGACTAAGGCCATAAGGATCGTCGATCGCTATACGGGCGATCAGCTCTACCCATAGTAAATTTAAATTGCACTGTGATTGTGCTGTAACCCATGAAGCTTTTCTGTATTGGATGTGGCCCAGGAGACCCAGACCTTCTCACGGTGCGGGCAGCAGACCTTATAAAAAGCGCAGATATGATATTTGCACCCACTGCAAGAGAGGGCAAATCCAGCATCGCGCTTTCTGTCGTTGAAAAATATATTGGCAAGTTTACCAAGACAGTCAGCCTTGTTTTTCCAATGGTCAAGAACAGGGAATCGCTTGGGGACTACTGGAAAAGAAATGCTAATGAAATTGCAAGTGCAGTCAGAACTGGCAAAAAAGTAATATATCTTACAATCGGAGACCCGGCACTCTACAGCACCTGGATCTATATCCAGCGCGAATTGAAAAGAACACATAAGGACATCGAAACCGAAATCGTGCCGGGTGTGACATCCATGTTTGCAATAGCCGCCAAAGCAGGGATAAGCTTGGCAGAAGGCGACGAAACCGTAGCTATCGTACCAGCATGTTATGATCTGGAAAAAGTCAAGCGCACAGCCAGTGCCTGTGACACAGTCATTTTTCTAAAGGACGGACGCTACTTTGACAGTGTAATTGATATGCTAGGGGAGGCAGGCTTTCCCGACAGCGCGACTGTTGCAATAGCTCAGAATGTTTCAGACGAAGGCGAGTTGCTTGAGATCAAAAAGATTTCAGAGCTTCGTGGCAAAAAAGGCCCGACTGAAAAGTATTTTTCTATCATGGTGGCAAAGAAAAATGCCAGAGACTAGGACTGTGTATTTTGTAGGCTCAGGCCCTGGCGATCCTGAGCTTATCACACTTAAAGCAAAAAAGCTGGTAGAAGAGGCAGACACTATTGTTTATTCCGGCTCGCTCCTTAACCCGAGGATTCTGCAATACGCCAAGAAAGGTGTGCAGCTCTACGATGCTGCAATAATTGACAGAGAAAAGATCTATCAGATACTGTACGACTCAGCCAGGGAAGGCAAGATTGTTATAAGGTTCCACGATGGAGACCCAGCGCTTTTCAGCGCAATTCGAGAGCAGATAGACAAGCTTGAGGCAAATGGCATAAAGTGCAAGGTTGTGCCAGGCGTAACTGCTTTATTAGGAGCTGCTGCAGACATGAACTTAGAGCTGACGCTCCCGGGAGTAACACAGACTTTAATAATAACAAGAGCAGAGCTTCGCACGCCAGTTCCAGAGCGCGAATCAATAGCTGAGCTTGCCAGACATGGTGCAACAATGGCATTCTATCTGAGCGTGCACCTAATAGGCGACGTAGTAAACGAGCTACTAAAGGGTGGGGGAGGAGGAGGGAGAATATATACAGAGAAGACGCCAGCTGCTGTAGTCTATCGAGCGACGTGGGAAGACGAAAAAATAATCAAGGGGACGCTTGGAGACATTGTTAAGAGGACAAAGGAAGCCAAGATAATCAAAACCGCACTGATAATTGTCGGCGAGGCCATTGCTCCAGCAAAATATGAATATTCAAAAGTATATGATGCAAGGTTCACACATGGATACAGGAAAGGGGCAGTAAAAGAAAAGAAAGAGTGAGAAGGGTGTTACGGTCTCCTCGCCCACAAGGTAATCACGCTTGTGCTAATGGCTGCTCCTGCCACTCCGCTTACCAAGGCAAAGACAATGCTTGCATCCACATGCAGGATGGATGCTAATGCGTTTGCAACGGTCGGCGATGCTAAGAATGCTAGAAACCCGATAGCAAACCCTATCGCTCCAAAGATTGCCAGTATTCCGGTTCTTGATACCATTTTACATCACTGCTGACTTTCAGTGTCTGAGATCCTGAAGCTGCCAGATGGGATCGATGGGAACTTGTCGTTCATCTTCTGCTCTGCCACTGCTGAAGCTTCCATCATTATCTGATCGATGTCGCTGCCAGAGCCTGTATTGAGCTCGATTCCAGGGCCGCTGCTCTGCAAAGACTCCATCATGATGCCGTTGAGCAAAGTCTGCATAGTGTTGATCTCGCTATCGGCACCTGGCACGAACTTTCCAAGACCGGGCTTTATGCTCTTTATTGAGGTAATTGCTGGCCCCAGCGCGACCATTACGTCTCCCATATCATGTATAGTCGATAATCTCATTGAGACCTGCTCAAATGCCATCTTGGCCTGACCTAGCGTACGCGAGACCTTGCGCACCTCGGCAAGCTCATTTGAGAGCACCTTTGTAGTATCGGTGTCGTGCCTCTGCACGGCATCGACTACTCGCCTGAACAAAGAGGCATCTCTCTCGTTTAGTTTGGTAACTATGGTGTCTAACTTTGATATCTGCAACTGAAGCTTGTTAGCTGCTGTCTCTATTCTAGGTTTGAGAGGACCCTGAGCTGCAAGTGCTTCTTTCAACTTGTCTCCTGCGCTTGCCCTATTTTGATTACGCCAATTCTTATCGAAAGCATTCATGCAAATTCGAGCAGGGATCTGCTATTAATTGCGGGTGTGTAATTCGATAAACCTTAAGCTAAACTAATTGTCCTCTAGTTATAAACCAAAGAGGTCAGTTTGTGACGAACAATTCTATTGAATGTCATAGTGGTACCCTAAAAAGTTCCTTCTGGGCTATTGAGGCCCATGCGCCCATGCCCTGCCCACTGTCGCTGTCTGTGCCAGTTATCTGGCTCACCACGATCTCCTTTGGAGCCATGGGCGGCCACAGCATCGCAACATAATCATCAAGGTCACCGGCCTTGTCAAGGGATGCAGGCTGCATTTTCTCTCGCAAGAATTTGGCAGCAGCAAGCTTGTCCTTCGCATGCTCTATGAGCTGATGCTGACCGTGCACGATGAGGTGAATCTTTCTTGTGCTATCAATTTCAAACATACTTTAGTGTTGCAAGATGGATACAACTATAAGCACGTTATATAGTTTTTCTCACATGATAGTCATCGACTCTTATATGGCCATGATCTTGCCCGATGACATTGCAGAACGCATCTCTGGATTTATTGCAGGTAAACGAAACTTTCCCTTTGTAGGTCCCGATGAGTTGATGTCCATAATGTACCTGTACGGCAGAAACAGCAAGATAGGGGAAGGGGAGATTGCTGAAGTCAGCAGCCTTGCGCAGCACACTGCCTCCCAGATGGGGCAGGAGATCGATATTTACAGTAACAGCTCCACAAGCAAGCTTGAAACAGAATACATCAGGAGTAAATACATCAATAGAGAACTGCAATTGGCTGTTGAAAGAAAACTACAGGATGTCAAAAAGCGAATAGCAGGGGATCCAGCAATAATATCTGACTGCTTTGCCCAGCATGTTGCTTACTACAAGCAGGACTACTTTTTGGAGCTGTACGGTCCACTTAGAGATTCTCAGCTTACGTCAGATATCCAATCGGCGCTGGCTCATAGGATGGTCATGGTCTGTTACAATAGAAAAGGAGTGCAAGAGACACGATTGGCGCACCCCCTTATTCCAGTGTATGTATGGTTCAAGGATCAGGCCGGGGCAAAGCCGTGATAATATGGAATTTGCGAGAGCTCCTCTTGTGGCATCTGAACAATTGATATCAAATGCCCATCAGGATCTTGGATTATTGCATGCTTACCAAACGGCTCCTGTTTGGGCTTTTTGTAGAATTTGACCCTTTTCTTTTTCAGGCTGTTAATAACATCGTCAAAGTCGCTTATGCTAAAGCCAACCAGCATGCCATTGTTCTTTTTGATCCTCTTTCTTTTCGCGGGGTGGAGCGCAAGCACGGTGCCGCGTGTTGAAAACTCTGTCCAGTCCTTTGACTCTTGTTTTAGATCCATACCAAGGGTGTCGCGATAGAATCTGATTGATCTTTTCATGTTGGAAACAAGCAAGATGACCGCACCTATCCGCCTAAACATTGCAGTAGTATATTGCGTTCACAAATATAAAGTTGAAAATGCGGGTCGATGTAGTATTATATATATCGATCACGGGTTCAGCAGACTATCTTGCAGAACGACAGGGCATCTAACCCCATCAGCAGGTTCTCAGAATTTCTTGGGATAGGGTACTTTGGAGACAAAAAGCAGCGCGTCATAGCTCCTATTTTTGATTTGTACTCCAATGCAGAGCGCGGGTGGGAAAAAGTAATGGCAGGTCAGAAGCAAGAGGTCCCTATATTTCATACAATATTTGTTGAGCACCCTACGAGATACGAGTTCATCGCTCACCCTATAGAAATGAGCTCTGAAAGGATCAATTACGTGATTTACCGCTCATCTTCTAGCCTGTCCAGCCTAAACAAATTCAAGAGCGATTACAGCAGTGGAAGGACGTATATCAAGTTTGGATGGCATGATCTAACAAAGCCGCATAAATTTGATGTGCTTCCACACTATGCTGCTGTTGACTCGATAGAGTTCAAGAAGGCAGACGACATCAAACCTGGGATGCTAGTCGATCAGATAAGGAAGAGCTAGAATGAATTTAAACAATATTTGTTGTTCCTTCTGTCCAGAGTCCAATTATAGAGGGCTGTAATATTGTAATAATACCTCATGCTTTACATTTATCTTGCATCATGCTCAAAAAATAGCATTGACGAACAACCCTGTAGCAGTGTTTGACTCAGGCATTGGATCCCTCTCCATAATACGGGAGCTAAGGCGCGAGATACCATATGAAGACCTGCTCTACTTTGCAGACAGGGTCCACTTTCCATACGGTACCAAATCACATTCAGAGCTGCGCGAGATCATTGTAAATACAATAAACTACCTCAAGCGCTACAAACCAAAGCTAGTGGTAGTTGCCTCAAACACCCCCTCTGTGCAAGTACTCGACGAGGTAAGAAGGACGATAACTGACATCTCGATAATTGGGGTCAGGCCACCCCTCAAAGAGGCTGCCAGACTCACAAAGAAAAAGCATATCGGAATCATGGCCACTGAGGGTATGTTAAGGAGCAGGGAGTTTGAGAACCAAATTCGCAGGGAAGTGCCTCAACATATCTTCGTAACAAAATTCAATGCCTCACCTATAATTGAGTTGATAGAACAGGGGATGCACCTTGAGAATGAGCGACGAACGTTTAATGTGATCTCACGCGTTCTGGGCGACAACATGGATGAAAAGATTGATGTCATTACGCTCTCAAGCACTCACCTGCCATTTGTAAAACGATATCTCAATTCGCTCTTGCCTACCGTTAGATTCATTGACCCGGCGCAGATAGTAGCCAAGGACGTAAGGAAGTTCCTTGCATTTTATCGAATGACAAAAAAGAGCGGCAGGAGTAATCTTCGGATCCTAGTCTCTGACGGCAAGCGAGAATTCGAGAAATCGGCGCGTGCACTGGGGTTGAGAGAGCCGATTGAAGAAGTCTTCCTTACATTTTGATTCAAAAATAATAACACAGTCTAAATATAGACAAACGAGGAATATCAATACAGTAAAAGGTAGGCAGCTGAGCAAAAATGGGATTTCAAACAGATATTGATAGAGGAGGAAGGGCACTGATGGATACCTTTCTCCAGCTCAGTGGCATATACTCGTTTTATGAAAGACACTTAGAGTTAGAAATTATCAAGTACCCGCTGCCAAACCACATTGCAATTGTGCTTGATGGTAACAGGAGGTGGGCCAACATGCATCTGCTTGATACTAGTTGGGGGCACAACCACGGGGCTGACAAGGCAGAAGAACTCTTGAACTGGATACATGACGTGGGCATCAAGATCACCACGCTATATGTGCTATCAACTGAAAATCTTGAGCGTAAGGACGAAGAGCTTGAAAACATTTACAGGCTTCTTGAAAAGAAGCTGGAAAAGCTCTACAATGACGAGCGAGTGCACAAACGCAGGATGAAGATAAAAGCGATAGGCGACACTAAACTGCTCCCCTATAACTTGCAGCAAATATTGACAAAGCTTGAAGAGTCGACTGCCGATTACGACTCGATGTTTCTCAACATTGCAATAGCATATGGCGGTCAAAAGGAGCTCATCGAGGCGATCAGAAAGATAGCTCGAATGGCCGAGAAAGGCCTGATAGAAGTTGACGAAATTGATGAAAAGACCATCGAATCATGCCTGTATACGTCACATCTACCGCAGCCGTCGCCTGATCTTATCCTGAGGACGTCGGGTGAAAAAAGGCTGAGCGGCTTCTTGATATGGCAGAGTGCCTACAGTGAGTTGATGTTCATGGATGTGTTTTGGCCAGAGTTTCGCAAGATTGATCTTATGCGAGCCATTAGGACATACCAGCAGAGAGTGCGCAGATATGGCAGATAATAATATAATACTAACACAGAGCATCAAGTGATATTGTTGTTTTCGAATCAGAAGCTTAGGGTAATTCTTCTTCTACTTCTTCAACTTGCCAATTGTCGTTAACATAGAGACCAATGATTCTTGCAGGAAGTTTCCATAAAGATATCTCCTGCAGAGCCTTTCTGATTTGTGCATAGTGATAGCTCTTGTCTCCAGGGTTGCCTGCACAGTCATAATGTCCAACTACTGCTATGATCCGGGAGTTATGTTTCTCAACAGATATAGATGCAGAATGTTTTGCAAGTGATGTTTCCGCATGGCGCAATTCATTTGAGAAAATGCCATTGGCACCGGGGAAAGTTATCATATCTACTATGTCAACTGCATAGTTTTGCTTGATATAATCAATGACAGGCTGCTGAGTTCTTCCATCAATGCAATTTATAGCAGTTCCAAATTTGTATTGCTCTTTCATTGATGATTAATCAATAGTTGCTTTTCTTTTATGATACGACATATTATTTGATAATAATATCTAATAACATTGTACCTTATATCGTGGTGGCTCGCATGAGATAGTAATGTCGCCTCCAACATCATCTTGTGTAATAGTGCTGCCATCTTCTTCTAATGTGGCATTTCTGATGATCGAAAAATAGAAAGAAATTTTTTACTTTATTGCAGCACTTAGACCTTTCTTTAGGTCTTCGAAGTTCATTACTGGTTGCATCTCTACTCTTGCACCCATCTCAAAGAATGGTTCTGCGATGGTGGCCATCATATCTGAAGAGGGCATATCTATAATGAAATTGGCGCTTCTATCTCCATTAGAAGGAGTAAAGTATGCTGCTTCAGCTTTATAGTTGTCTATGAAAGCTTGTATATTTTTTATAAAGTTTGGGTCTTTGACAGCTCTGGTTCCTGCTTCACTTGGAAAGATTACTCGAATAAGAACTCTCATTTTCTGTGCATTTAATGTAAATATAATATTTAAGTAGTATCCAGTTGTAACAATTTAGTATCAGAGGCAATAAAAATGATTGATTGATTGACTTTTTTTCTCATTTATGTTTCCATCTGGGAAGAGCAGGAGAATTTTTTTATCCATTGTGTTCGTACTTTGCATTGAGGAAGAGGAGGAA
>JAICHI010000006.1 GCA_025922735.1 Nitrososphaeraceae archaeon
CAACAACAACAACAACCTCAGTTTTATCAATACAGCGTCAAAATAGAAATGACTGCTAAAGGTCTGCTCAATATATGCTCCATACATGCAAGTGTAAAAATATATGATATCATTAATTGAAGTCTTATATGATGTTATTTTACTATATTATTATTTTTAGGTTTTACAATTAGTGCCAAAAGGTGCCAAATCTGTTTGGATATTGAACCCAGATGCTGACCTTTTGAACTGACGGAAGTGGTTATTCTATATCACCCTTCAGCTGTAATAAAAATCTCATTTAATAATAGTCTATCAAAAATTGAAAAAGAAAGAGAAAAGAGGGGGGTGAAGAGAGTTTGTTGTTTCTTAGTCCCACTTGCTCCACGCAGCCATCCAGCGGTATGTCCACGTGTTGAGCTTTGCACCTAACGCAGCTATCGGAACCGTCAGCACTGCTCCCGCGCCTGCTCCCAAGGCCACAGGACTATTGTAGAACTTACCGACCTGAGGTTCGATAGGAGTCATATATGCTGGCAGTGTAGGCCTTGGATACTTGAATGCCACTTCAAGTGGATCCCTTATGAGCAGCAGGTTGACCATGTTGAACAGCGGTAATGACAGGCCAACCAGCGTTCCGCCTATGATTATAGCAGCGTGTTTGTTCCTTCTCGTAGCCCAGTATGTTAGGTCCAACAGCATTGCCGATGGTATCCACACAGGTACTACAATGAAGTCATAAGGATAGCCCAATGCAAACCATGCACCCTTGGCGACCCAAGTGTAGATAGTCATGATTGTAGCATAATATGTGGCAGTTCCTGGAACTCCTGTGAACAGCATATAGTATATCGCTCCCACAGCAAGCATTGTAGATTGAGAGATCGAAAATACGACAAATGATGTCCACGCCCAGTCTGTGTAGAAGATATAGTCTCCTGCGTTGATAGTTAGCAGCGTGCTGTTGACAGCAACCACCACTATGAACAAGTAGTGCGTTGTACGTCTAAGCCAGACCATTATCTACCCAGACATAGAGGTAATATATAAAATTTTATGTAAACAAGGCGGCGAGCGAATTCGTGTATGTATACAGCCACATTAAGCGCTGCAAGTCCGACAAGTAATTTGCAGATCTGAAATAACCCTCTGTGTGAGTATTCTGCGTGTCGGAAATAAAAACAAAAAGAAGTAAAAAGGACGCTTAGGCTCTAACCGGCTTCTCGTGGGCAATCTTCATGATGAAGAAAAAGCCAAGAGCCTCAATCACAGTTAGGACAGAAAGCGCATAAAGGCCGCTAGGCAATGGATATGCCCACGGATAAACTGTAACTCCTACGTAAACTCCGCCTGCGGTTGCGGCCCAGCACAGCGCAAAGCCAATGATGTAAACGCCATTCATATGCTCAACTCTGCGACCGATCATGCGTTCGATCTCATCGCGGCTATCAGCTCCACCGGTTCTACGTCCACCACTTCCGTAACCCTTTGGTAATGTCATTTGCTATACGATCAGAGTCTGGCTTTTTAAATTTTGCTGTTAGGCATGCAGTCAGGTTTAACAAAAACGAAATTCGTAGTTTGAGAAAATAAAAAGGGGTTAGGGGGCACCTTCGGTCCCAAATAGATTGCTGCGGCCTGTTCTCAAACCCTTAACTCTCATTATTACGACCACCAAACCTATCACAGCTGCTGAAAGTATTGCGGCGCTTATTGGGAATTCTGGAACGACGACTATATTAAAGTCGGTGGTTTGGATTATCTGTCCTGTGGGCTGACTTCCAACAGAGTTAACCGTAACTGTAACCGTCTTTGGACCTGTACTGTTGAATGTGACTTGATGGGCGGCAGTTCCCGATTGTGCCAGTTCGTCGTTAAATTCCTGAATGATCTGGCCATTGGCATCCTTTACAGTAAAGTCGTAAGCGACGTTGTTTAAGGGAGAATTATTTGCGTCGCGTAGCTCAAGTCCAAAGTTTACCGTGCTGTTTGGTTGGATATCGACAGGATCCCATGTTAATATGAGACGGGAGCCATCTGTAGTTGTTCGCTCAAGTGGAGGTCCAGAAGCTTGGCCCGTTCCTGTTGGAGCCGGTGGCTGCCCTGTGCCTGTTTCCAAAAGCTCAAACCTGTACTGAATAGGTGCTGGAGGTGTAGTTACATCAGCAAATGTCTCAGCCTTGACTGGGAATGGAAACCCGTTTACTACCCATACGTTGCTATCTACTCCTTTGTGCCAGGTCACAAGCGTGGCATCACATGAAGGAGCTCCGCACAAGCTTTGTGCTCCTGCAAATGTTACTTGTTGTGTCCCCGCTGGTTTGACTTCGCTGCCTCCAATTGAAGCTATTTTGCCCCAAGACCCTGATGTCAACGACTGGGGAGCAGAGATTGTAGTAAATGCATCTAGCCAGGTAAGTGAGCTTTGGTAACCCGAAATAAACTGTCTCATTTCTTCCGGAACTTCTCCACCTAAAAGGGGTGACATTGTATCTGAAAGCTTCAATGTTCCCTGAAGGACCCTGCCATTAGTTTCTACATAGGTTGGGACTATCCAATTGCCGTCCTGATCCTGCTCTTGGAAGTATAATGAAATGACATAAGGCTGTCTCTCGTTAAAGTCATAATGTTCGATGCTATATTTGACATACATACCTTGTCTTATTCCTTCGCCGGGGTACCACTCAGGTGTTGTTTGAGCGAAAGCGCTGTTCATCATGTTCAGAGTTCCGAATACAAGTACCGAAGTTACCAATGCAAAGGTGAGAAACTCACGACCCATTGGCAGGAATAAAGCATATAGCAACTGATAAATGTTTATTCTTTCGCGTAATAAACAAATAAGTAGTAGATCCAAAAAGAAGGACTGTATACAAGAAATGTGCAACTGCCCCAAAGTCACTTTTTACGAAGTTGAGTTCAAGCTGGTTGGAATGAAAGTTATAGCAACCCACAAGAACTGTGGTGATTTTTTAAATGAGGATCAGTTCTCCCAATTTGAGAAAGAGCTCACCAAATACTGGGGTTTTGCGGAAAAGTAACAAGCGCTTTATATTCAAAATAACAGTATGGTTTAAATTTCTATCACTTGTCGCACATCTTCCACGCGTCAACTTTATTAATGCCGACTTAGATTGCGTTCTAGGTGATTTTGAATGGCAAAAATGTTGAATGTGGAGATCGAGACCTCAGGTGTAG
The DNA here is from genome assembly GCA_025922735.1 of Nitrososphaeraceae archaeon. GTDB lineage: Archaea > Thermoproteota > Nitrososphaeria > Nitrososphaerales > Nitrososphaeraceae > Nitrososphaera. The sequence goes on from JAICHI010000006.1 coordinate 3,178, forward strand.
ACGCAAATGAAGCAAAGGAATGGGTTAACGAGCTTGCCAATGTTTATGCAGATATGCAGATTGAAGACGTAAACGTCTCGGGCAACAAAATCTCATTCAAGGCTGGTTTTCAAGGCATGGACGATACTGACCCAGAAGACATCAAGACCAAGATTGAAGAATATTTAACGATGAATGAAGCGTTCCAAGCCAACAAGATTAACGTTCGATAATAGGCCACGCGCCTTTTTTTCTTATCTTTATAAAATCAGTTGCTTAACAATCATGATCGACTGCTACTAACTATTAAATAGAAAACTTGACGCCTAATTTTGCAAATGACTTGTAAAGGTATATGCCTCCGTCACAAGGCACAAAAGCCTGTTGGTTCAGGCAGGTATGCCAGCGGACAAAAAAGATGCCAGATATGCGAGATATTCATAAAGTGGGATGGCCTTTGGTGCCCATGCTGTGGATATAGGCTGAGAACTAAGCCTAGGAATTTAAAGTACAAGGCAAAACTGAGGGCTAGAACCAGCCGGACCAAGTTAGAGACATCTCAGCCACCTGTTATAGCAGTAAGACAAAGGTAATCAGCGTCCTAAAGCCCTGTTTGTGGCTCTAAAGAGCCCCTTTTGCATCTTTTCCAGACTCTGCACGTCACTAACCAAGTCTAGCGCAAGTTGTACAAGCTTTGAGTACTGGCTGTAGAATATCTCCTTTCTACTTACAAGATTTTTTGCTGCAACTCTTCCTGCATAACAATAGCAGTCTACCAACATACGCCGCTCAAGCAGATGGCTTACCTTTGACATAAAAAGCTCTCTGTCATAGTCCTTTGACTTTAATTCCTTGATGGCCCCCATTGACCTTGATATAGCAGGTCTGGTAGCCCTCTCTACTCCAATACATTCTAGCGCAACTTCAAGGCCTTCTGCCATTCTAGAATCAATCTGCCTAACCTGTTCCAAAATATGCACAGGCATAGGTCTGTTCCCCGACAGAGCAAGTATTCCATCTATGAACTCGTAAGCTGCAATTTTAAGCCACATTGCAGCAACCATAGGATGCTTGGTTCCCCTCATTTTCTGCTGGCAAAACAGGGAATTGATTAGTAATTTCTTGCCTGAAGCAGCCAGCATTTTTTTATATTTTTCCGATATGATGTCTTTAGCTGCAGAAGACAGCATGAGCTTACTGTTATCCTTCAATATGACCATGTCTGCCAGATCAATAATGTGATCTTTTATCGACCCCGTAATATGCATCAGCTCAACTGGGCGGTTGTCAACCTGCACCACTTGGTTGGCTTGATTATCTTCTTGAGTTACTACAAATACTGCCAGATCGTATTCACAGCAATCAAGCGACATTTCCGATGTACGGCAGCCAATAAGTGCAACTGGATACACGATTTCACTAGCAAATGCCTTGATGGCTGTCGGTAGTGGATCAGGCAACAATGCTGCATTGGAAGCTTTATGAATTTAACCTATTAACTGATATGCAAAAAAGATCAACCCTAATATGTGAACAGAAACAATATTTTAAACCCATATGAAGAACCGCAACAGCAAGATCCATGCAGTCTCAGCTAACAAGAAGCAGAACAACAACAACAAAAACAAAACTGATGCAGATCTTGCAAGTAGGGTCAGATCAGGAGAAGTTAAAATTGCAGTTTACGGCCTTGGACATATAGGCTCTCCCCTTGCCTCCTCATGGTTGCGAGCTGGTGCTCATCTGATAGGTGTAGACAACTCCTCGAAAGTGCTTGAAAATGCAAGAAAGGGGAGGACACACATCTCTGAGCCGGGAGTAAATGAGGCCTTTTCAAAAGGGCTCAAGGAAAAGCGGTTTTTCGTCTACAGCGACCCACTCAAGGCGTCCCAAGACAGCCAATTCAAGCTAATATGTGTGCCAGTGCTGCTTACTGATTCATTTACTGCAGATCTTTCCGCAGTAAAGCAAGTAGCGACTGCCATTGGCCAAGGCCTGAAGAAAGGAGATGTTGTGTCACTCAATCCAAGTGTGCCACCCGGCACATCTGAGGATATCATCCTCCCGATCTTAGAGGAAAAGAGTGGATTGAAAGTCGAACAGGATTTTTACATGGTATATAATCCGGAGCGCATCTATGAAGGCAGGGCTATTGAAGATATTGAAGTAAGATATCCCGCAATCGTGGCAGGCGCCGGTGCCAAGAGCTTAGAAATTGGTGCCAAGCTCTATTCCTTGGTGGCCAAGAAGGGAGTGATAAAGATGAGTAACATCCGGACTGCAGAGGCTGAAAAGCTCCTAGAAGGAGTCTATCGAGACGTCAACATTGCACTTGCAAACGAGATGGCTAAATTCTGCGAAAAAGCAGGTGTTGACTTTTGGGAGGCCAGAGAAGCTGCCAACTCTCAGCCTTTCTGCCACATACACAAGCCGGGAGTCGGTGTAGGTGGCGCATGCATACCAGTTTATCCTCAATTCATACTCCATGCTGCAAACATAAGTGGGGTAGAGTGCAAGATCGTAAGCTTTGGAAGGAATGTTAACGATGCGATGCCTGCCTATTGCGTCGAGCAGGCAATGAAATTGATTGACAGGTCTGATGTTTCTAGGGCGACCGTAGCATTACTTGGATTGGGGTTCAGGGGTGGTGTATCTGATACGCGCCTATCGCCCACTTACAAGGTGATTGAAGAGCTGAAGAAGTTGAAAGTGAAAGAGATCCGTGTGCATGACCCACTTGTGACAAGAGACCCCAATCTACCCCCCGATATCATACTAACATCGGACTTGTCAAGGGCGGCAAAGAATGCAGATCTTGTGATGTTGATTTCAGACCATCCAGAATATCACAATATTACAAATGAAGATCTGAACAGTGCACCAGTATATGATGGCCGTGGGATCCTTGACACATCGCGATTTGCCGACCGCAGGTTTGCATCAATAGGCAGGCCTAGTTAGATTTAATACTACTGCCTGAAAAAAGATTCCATAATATTTGGCTCGCAATCAAGATCCTTTGCTGACAGTTGCATGGAAAGATAATTCTGTAGTACTCATAGATCAGACAAAGCTTCCAAATAAGCTCGTCTATGTAAGGTGCAAAAACTACAAGGAAGTAGCAGATGTGATCAGAAAACTTGTAGTAAGGGGCGCACCAGCAATAGGCGTAAGCGCTGCTTTCGGTCTTGCACTAGCAGCCCAGGATAGCAATGCCAAGAGATTGCCTGAATTAATGACAGATCTCGACAATGCATTCAAGGTGCTCCAGGCCACGCGACCTACTGCCGTTAACCTCTTCTGGGCATTGGAGCGGGTGATGGGAAAGGGCAAGCGTGCCAACACAGTACAAGAAGCAAAAAGAGCAGTGCTTGACGAGGCGCTCAAGATGGCGGAAGAGGACGTCGAAACCAACAGGAAAATCGGAGCACATGGCCTCAAGCTGTTCAAAGACGGCGATATTGTGCTCACTCACTGTAATGCCGGCTCGCTTGCGACAGTCGCTTTTGGTACTGCCCTTGGTGTCATAAGAGCGGCTATGGAATCTGGCAAACGCCTAAGCGTGATTGCGACGGAAACTCGCCCCGTGATGCAGGGTTCTCGTCTCACTGCTTTTGAGCTCCTGCATGACGGCATCGATGTCAGCTTAATAACCGACACCGCTGTTGGTCACATGATGGCGATGGGCGCGATCAACCACGTTATCGTAGGCGCCGACAGAGTGCTTCACACAGGCCATGTATTCAATAAAATTGGGACATACCAGGTGGCAATTCTTGCCAATAAACATAATGTGCCATTTTACGTTGCAGCGCCGTTGTCAACATTTGATTTTGAAAGTAATCCTGATGATGTGTTAATTGAAGAGAGATCCGTAGACGAAGTGGTCAAGGTAGGCAAGAAGAGAATCGCGCCCAAAGGAGTGAGGGTCTTCAATCCTGCCTTTGACATGACACCGCCAGAGCTTATTACAGGCATCATTACCCAGAGAGGCGTACTCAAGCCGCCCTTTGAGAAGAATCTTAAAGCTTTGCTTGGTTGATAAAGTTTTTATCATGTTTTGTCCAACCCTATATTATAGTAGGTAGAGACATGTCTACACAGCAAACAGTCACCGAGGAGCAAGTTTATGCAGCACTAAAAAAGTGCATGGACCCAGAGATACCTGTCAATGTAGTAGACCTTGGACTCATTTATGGAGTCAAGGTTGCTGACGGTAAAGACGTAGATATCAAGATGACGATGACCACCAGAGGCTGTCCGCTTCATGATACCCTGGTAAGTGATGTCAAGCGCTATGTAGGAAAGGTAAACGGGGTCGCCAATGTCAACGTCAACATAGTATGGGATCCTCCTTGGAGCCTTGAAAAAATGAATCAGGATGTGCGGGAGAAGATTGGCTTTGGAAGGCCACAGCTACGATTCCAGATCGACTATGAAAAGAGCAAGCCCATGAAAACGGGCAGATTTTCAAAGCAGGATGATGACGGATCGTTGATACTTGCAAATAATAAGGATCAGGGGTTCATGGTTAATGAAGCAATCGTAGAATTCTGGAATGCGTGCGACGGAACAAAGACCATCAACGAGATCACCGACCAATTCTCAGCCAAGCTTGGCTTGCCAAGGCAGCAGGTCGAGCAAGAAGCGGTTCAGCTTCTACAGCAGTTACTTGAGGCTGAACTTCTCAAGGCTTAACGCTGGAGGATGGATCTTTCTTTCCATTTTTTCTCCTAAGTTAGTTGTAGAACTTGGCATGGGCGATGGCACACTTCTTGAAACCCTTGCCAAGTGCGATCGCCATTCGACATATATTGGAATCGAGCTTAACAATGAACAATGTGTACAGGCGCGGTCAAGAATCACTCTTTCAAATGTTATTATCATGAATAGCTCTTTTGAAGACATTGTTCCGACATTCTTAGATGAATCTATCGATCAATTCATAGCAGTGCTGCCCGACCCCGCATTAATTGATGAGAAAAGTGAGGAGCGGTGGAAGCCGTTCTACAGATCTGCGTACTCCAAGCTAAAGAAAGAGGGGCGGCTTCGACTTGTTACAGAATTAACTGATGAGTTATTGCAGCCTGTAAGCGATGATCGGTATTCAGCATGGGCTGATTGGCTTAAGTCCTGCTTCATCTCGCTTGGGTTCACACCAGTGGGTCAGCAGGAGGGTGCACCAAGACAATACTTGTCGCGCTGCATCAATCAGTTCAGTGGAGACCCCGAGCGCATACGCATGATCACCCTTGATTTGCTCAAGCAGTAACTAAAAAAAAATTTCAGTTACCGCGTCTCCATGGACCCACACATCTAGCCTGCTAAAGATGACTTTATAATGGGATGCCATCAGTTGTAATGCGAAATTCTAATTCTTTTTGCGATCATGCTTGTCTCCTTTCTTGATGATTATTGCTGCGCCACTGGAAACACGCACTGCCTGACAGAAATAGCTTTTATCGTCATAGAACAAAACCGCCACTACTGCTTTAATAATAGTACATGCTATAACTGAAGATCATTCGGGAGAAAGTTGATCGATCTCTGATAATATGACCTGCCTGCTTATGAAAAATTGTTAGTATAGAGACCGGCTTTTTTTGCAATAGATTGGGATTCCATCAGCCAGCCGGACAAATGCTCTTGAGAACAACAGGCTAGACACTCGCTGAATTATCCCTAACTTTATGCCGCAAAGCAAGATGATTTGCCATGCACTCCCTTGAGCAAAACTCGGCCTTGCAGCCCTCATGGCTGCAGGGCACTGGCTCAAGGTCATTGAACTTTTTGTTGCAGTACGTGCAAAGCGACTCAAGCTCAGGAACGTCACAGTTAAGAAATGGCTCGCAGGAACGCTTTTCGCGGAACCACATCACCTCAATGTTCATAGTTTCAGCGTATGTCAGAACGGTATCATAAGCTTCGTAAAAACCGGCCGCATAGAATTGACGAATAAATACAGAGCCACCTGGATGCTTTTTGGACGCAGGATTTCGATAGCTGACAAGCCATTTTTCTAAAGGCACATCGTCATCAGATGCTATATTTTTTCTGTTGCCCGTTCCCTTTTCATGGTATTTCTTGTAGGATACGTTTTAATTTCTTTCGATTCTAGTAGATAGTTAATTTTTGAATCAGATAGTATTACAAAAAAGGAAGTACTATTACTTTGAGTAGGATTAGAGCCTATGGCAAAAATTTTTTACACTTGATAAATGAATAGCAAAGGCGTCTATATGATCCTAGCGGCGTCCAAGTGCCTTATGGAGATACTGATGCAGATCAGAGATATTGATCCTTTCCTGCTGCATTGTGTCCCTGTGTCTTACGGTTACGGTATCATCCTGCATCGTCGTGTTGTCTACAGTTACAGCAAATGGTGTTCCTATCTCCTCAAGCCTGCGGTAACGCCTGCCGATAGACCCTGATTCATCGTAAAAGGTGTCAAAGTCATATTTTAGCTCAGAATTGATCCGGCGCGCTTTTTGGTCAAGGCCATCTTTAGTCATTAGCGGCAAGATGCCGACTAAAATTGGCGCAAGGTAAGGCTTTAGGCGAAGCACTACTCTATCATCGTGCTGCTCGTCTTTATAGTAACAATGCTCCAAAATTGCGTAGATGCTTCTGTCGATACCCATCGACAGCTCAAACACATGCGGCAGCACCTTGCTTTGGGTTGCAGAGTCTAATACTTCGAGGTTCTGCTTGCTTGTGCTCGCATGTCCCTTTAGGTCGTAGTCAGATCGGTAGTTACATGCCACAAGCTCAAGCCAGCCAATGCTGGTCTCTACTTCAAAATCAAATGCGACAGAGGCATAGAAAGCCTTTTCATCCACTGATAGGTTCCTGAATCGGCTACGCTTTACATCTATGCCAATCTTGTCATAAAATTCTATGAGAAGTGCGAGGTAATATGTGATAAGCTTGTTCGGTGTCAACCCTTTACTGATTGCCTCCTCCGCAGTCACTTCAATTATCGAAGATCCATCAAATAGTCTAAGTACGGTATTCTTGACTTCTTCGAACTTTGGCATCTCATTCAGTCTGTCCGGGTTGCAAAAGATCTCTATCTCTGCTTGGTAAAACTCCCTTAAGCGGAGAAGGCTCTGCCTTGGTGCAATTTCGTTTCTGAAACTCTTGCCTACCTGCGCTATACCCATTGGAAGGCGACCCCTCATTGTCTTAAAGACACGTGCAAAGTCGACAAATATCGTCTGGCAGGTTTCCGGACGGAGGTATGCTTCCTCCGCTGCAGGGCCGATGCCAACAGGGAACATCATGTTGAACTTGCTTACCTCCCCAAACTCGCCGTTACAATTTGGACATCGCAGGTTGTGCTTTTTTATGAGCGCTTTTATCTCTTCTTCTGCCATCCTCTCTAGTACATTCTCACCTGTTTTCTCTGTGATGTATCGGTCTGCCCGGAACGAAGATCCGCACTTTCTGCATTTTATTACAGGGTCGGTAAAGTTGCCAATATGACCTGATGCAACAAAAACGCTCTTACTCATTATCTGACACCCGTCAATCTCTAGCATGTCATCACGCCGTACAAGCTCTCGCCGCCATAGCTCGATAAACTTGTTTTTCATGTTGACGCCTCTCGGCCCGTATTCCCAAAAGCCAGCAGGCGCATCTGAGTAAATCTCGCAACTTGGAAAATAGAACCCTCGCTCTAGTGCCAATTTCATTACTTCATCATAATTAGCCACCATTTGCAAGGAGCAGACATCTCTGAGAGGCTTTAAATTTATGCCTGGGTTTCAGGCAAAAAGAGTATATATTATTTGTGAAGACATAACATTTTATCTCGGTCATATTCCCCTAGGTTTCAGGTTGAAGGTATCAGACAGGACACACGGGGTAGAGTACGCTATTCGCGACATTATCAGTTATGCGCGCAAATACCAGGCATCTGGCAAGGAGATAATCTACCTCAACATAGGAGATCCTGTGAGGTTCGACTTCAAGACACCAGACCACATCAAGAGAGCCCTTGTAGATGCTGTAATGCGTGATGAGAATTATTACACTGATTCTGAAGGACTGCCTGAGCTCCGGCAAGCAATCATGGAAAAAGAGTCTGAAAAAGGGTTCGACTTGACAGTAGAAGACATCATTGTCACCAACGGAGTATCAGAAGGACTTGACATGACAATGGCTTCAATTGTCGACCCTCGCACTGAAGTGTTGATGCCTGGTCCCTATTATCCCCCGTATGCTTCATACACAAAATTTTATGGCGGCAAGCCTATTGAATTCAAGCTTCATGAAGACGGAAGGCCAAATCTTGAAGACCTACGGAGCAAGATAACTTCGCGCTCGCGTGCACTGTGTATCATTAGCCCAAACAACCCCACAGGTGAAGTCTTCGATCAAAAGAGCCTTCAACAGTTGATAGATATTGCCACCGAATATGATCTCTATGTCATTTGCGATGAAATATACGACAAAATAGTTTTTGACTCTCATTTCACCGGCATAGGCAAGGTCGCCAAAGATGCCCCTGTAATCTTGCTCAACGGCTTTTCAAAGGCCTATCTGATGACTGGCTGGCGCTGCGGCTATATCTGTCTGAACAGCAGCTCCAAAAAGCTTGGAGGATTGCGCGAGGATATACCCAAGCTTGCAAGAGTGCGGATAGCGGCCAATCTGCCTGTCCAGATAGCGGCAGTGCAAGCGCTTCGGGGGCCACAGGCACATATATCTAAAATGGTTGATAAGCTGAGGACAAGGCGCGACTATGTGGTCAAGCGTCTCAACGCAATGGGAATCCAATGCAAAGTTCCCCGTGGCGCATTTTACATTTTCCCAAAGATCAACACTGATAGCCGCTGGAAGGACGATCAGCACTTTGTAATCGACCTACTCAATAGCACTGGCGTACTAACTGTGCACGGTTCCGGCTTTGGCTCCACATACGGGTCAGGTCACTTTAGGATCGTCTATCTACCACCAGAAGAAGTACTTGAAAAAGCAATGGACAAGCTTGAACGTTTCTTAAATACCAAATTATGAGTAGAATTTATTTGCTATGCTATGAAAGAACTGATTCTTGTAGAAGAATACTTGAAACCTTCATCCTTGCCATCTTTCTTTACTTTGCAAACGCTTTAAGCTTGCCTCTCATCTCTCTGTCTTTTGAAATGGCTGGATGAGATGGGTCAACAAGTATGACTTCGTACCAGATGTTCATGCCGTCCTTGTGAAGGAAGTATGAGCCAAGCACTTCAAGATTTGGGAACTTTTCACCTACTCTTCGCTCAGCAACCTTGCGCATGCTGATGCCCTGCTTGATACGGACAACACCTATGTGTTTAGGCCTTCTACCTGAAACTGGGCGTTGCTTTCTCATGCCACCTCTACCCACACGAGCTCGGACGATAACGATGCCCTGTTTGGCCTTATAACCCAGCCTCCTAGCTCGATCAAGCCTGCTTGGTCTCACTATCCTGTGGATGGTTGGTTCTGTTCTCCAGGCAACGGCCTTGGATTTCAGCTCATCGGAATTCTCCTTCCACATCCGATGCCATGTTTGAGCCATGTAGCTGCGCATTATATCACTTCTCCTGATTTTGGCCCCTTTATATGTCATATTACGCCACGCAAAATTTGAATAACCTTTTCTGCAATAACCCTCGAGGCAAGCTGTTGTGCCTCTTTTGTCTGCGCGCCAATGTGAGGTGTGCATACCACGTTTGTCAGGTTCATCAGCTGCTTGTTGGTAGGCGGTTCTACCTCAAAGACATCAAGTGCTGCGCCTGCAAGCTTGCCACTCTTTAGCACTTCGTAAAGTGCATTTTCGTCAATTATCTCACCCCTCGAAGTGTTTATCAGGTACGCTGTGGGTTTCATTTTGGCTAGCCTCTCTGAATTAAACATATGCTTTGTCTCCGGCGTACCTGGTACATGACATGTTACAAAGTCTGCACTTTCCAGAAGGGTATTCAAGTCAGTCACTATCATGCCAGTTTCGCTGATGAATTCACGACTAATTGGGTACGGGTCGTAGCCTATTAAGTTCATGCGTAGTGCTTTTGCCATCCTACCTATGTTGCGCCCAATATTTCCAACACCCACAATACCAAGGTACTTGCCTGACAGTTGCGTGCCCATGAGGTCTTTTTTGATCCAGTTGCCGCGCTTGGTCTCTGCATCTGCCCTTGGTATGCTCCTTGCAAGAGATATCATGAGTCCGATAACAAGCTCGGCCACCGCTGTAGAAGCGGCTTCAGGCGCATTAATTACTCTAATTTTTTTCGTTTCAGCGGCCTTGACATCGATATTGTCAAGTCCGACGCCCACACGGGCAATTATCCTGGCTTGGACAGCGGCATCGACGACCTCTCTTGTGACCTTCGTTCTGCTTCTTACAATTAGAACATCGTAATCCTTAACTGTTAAGACCAGCTCGGCTGGTCTGATGTCCGGTTTATAGTGGACTGTGAGCCCTCCATGCTTCAAGCTGTCGATGCCAACCTGATCAATAGAATCACAAACTAACACCTTGCCGCTGGCCTGCACGGAGCTTGAGAATTTTAGTAGTAATATAATGTTTGTTAACTGTGAAATATTAGTAACGGTTTTCAGTCAAAGATTTGTTATTCTTCAAACATAGCTGTCGTATTGATTAAACTTTTTCTGGTCGCGAATTTTTCCTTCTGTAGAGATTCTACTGGCGCAACTTATCATATCACCATAGAGAAAATGCCTCTCAAATGATCGTGCTTTTGCATGCGCTTTTAAGATCGTAACTTAGATTATGATCTTTTCGATATTGGGTCACATCCAAAGCAATATTATTTAACTTTCCAATCTCGATCGTCTATCATAAAGGGGATATCGCTGATTTCAAAGTCCTGTATAGCATTGCAAATCTCCATCTGAAGTGATTCCAATGAGCCATCAATCATTGCTTGGTCAATTTCCTGAAGCAGATCTTGCTTGAGATCCTTAGTGGGAATGTTTGTGCCAACACGATTAAAGCATAATATGTAGATTGAGATTAGGCACCTTCTTGCATAAACTATAAGCTCTAGTGTATCTTCTATTTTGGGTCTTTTTTGAAGCCATGAACTATGCTGCTTCTAACATTGTAGAGTTCTTTTTGGCGAATTCTTAAAACTATGGCTTTGAAGTACTGCTTAAAGTGTGACTCTGATTATGGTAGGGAGCGAAGCAGCAAGCTACATCGTCCGAATACAAAGAGATGAGCTTGAAAGACAGCTCTATGGCCAACGTACACTCTATGTCAGCATAAAACGCAACTGGCTACGCAATACAAAGTTGTTGTTTATCAGAAAGGCCGCATTCATTGGCTCAGGCATAATTGATAGGTTTGTCTCACCTGGCGAGCTAAGAGAAGACGAGAAAAAGATATGTCTTGAAAACAACTGTTACGGCAAAATTGAGTTTGCCAGACTGGTGCGGTTTTATCCCACAGTAGCAATGGAAGATACACCTGTCGCTGGCCAGAACACTCTTGGTCTGCACGGTGCCAGTCTGCCGCGCTCAGATGCTCTTCAAATTGAGCGGCTTGCAAGGGTAAGGCTAATTATATAGTAGAGGTTTTTTGTCGATTAATTTATTACAGCCCCTTCTTCAGTATTGCGCATTTGGCGATGTCGTTCAGGATTGACAAAGATTCTCTTGGTGAAGTCAAGGTTCCATCTAACGCTTACTACGGTCCTTTTACAGCTCGTGCAATCAACCAGTATAAAGTGACCGGCCAAAAAGCCCATATCAACCTGATAAGAGCTTATGCCATGATCAAGCGCTCGGCTGCGCTTGCAAACAAGGAGCTCAAGGTGCTTGACAATGACAAGGCGCAGGCGATAATAAAGGCGTGCGATGAAATATTGGCAGGCAAGCTACTTGATGAATTCGTGGTAGAGGCGATCAACTCAGGCGCTGGAACTGCATTTAACATGAACACCAACGAAGTCATTGCAAATAGGGCGCTAGAGATCCTTGGCAAGTCGAAGGGTGATTACGAATTCATGAGCCCAAACGACGATGTTAACATGTCGCAGTCAAGCAACGACACCTTTCCAACTGCGATGCATGTCGCAATCTTGCTCAACATGAACGAGACGCTTGCCTCGCTTGACAAACTGATTGTTTCCTTGCAAAAAAAGGCAGAGAAATTTGCTGGGCTCATCAAGATCGGCCGAACCCATCTGATGGACGCAATTCCGGTTACGCTTGGCGCCGAGTTCGAGCAATATGTTTACTCACTCAATCAGGCAAGAGCAAGACTTGCTCAGGCAATGGATGGCCTAGGCTATGTCGGCCTTGGCGGCACAGCAGTGGGCACTGGTGCCAACGCTCCAAAAGGCTACGCTCAGCTTGCGATACACTACCTATCCAAGATTTCAGGGCTGGACTTGAAGGTCTCTGAGAACATGTTCTACTCACTCCAAAGCAAGTACGATGTCGCAAATTGCTCATCAGCACTGCGTAACCTTGCAATAGATCTCAACAAGATTGCAAATGATATTCGATTGATGGCCTCGGGTCCAACGGCTGGCCTTGCAGAAATTCTCATTCCTGCAGTGCATGCGGGCTCGTCGATAATGCCAGGAAAAGTCAACCCGTCCTTAGCGGAATGTCTCAACATGATATGTTTTAACATAATAGGAAATGACGTTTCAGTTGCAATGGCAGCCCAAGCAGGCCAGTTTGAGTTGAATGTCATGCTACCAGGCATGTTGAAATGTGTCCTTGATTCGACTGACATGTTGAAGAACTTTTTGCCAATATTTGCAGCCAACTTGGTGGATGGCATTGAAGCAAACAAGGACAGGCTGGCATCATACCTAGAGAAAAGCCCTGTGTTAGTCACATTGCTAAACCCCTATATTGGCTACCTAAAAGCAGCCGAAATATACAAGGAGTCGCTTAAGACTGACAAGAGCATTCGCGAATTGGTTCTGAGCAAAGGGTTGATGACAGAGGAGCAGCTTGACAAGGTATTATCAAAGGAAAATATACTTGGTGCTGCCATCTAGTTCTTCTTTTGCTTTTGAATAATGTCTTGGCGCCTGCTTTCAAGCTGGAAAACGGTTGTGCCAATAAGTGCTCCCTGCAAGA
>JAICHI010000007.1 GCA_025922735.1 Nitrososphaeraceae archaeon
GAGGATGTTGGCTCGTACGCATGGGTGGTGTTCAAGTTAGACAATGCGCCCCTAAGAGCGTCAGGACTTCTCCCTGGCATCAAGACGCCTGCCGACCTGCCGATAGGCACCAAAGTGAGGGTTGCAGGCTATGACCCAAAGCACGGTCTCATGCTCCAGAAATAGTTGTTCCTATTACCTAGAGCATGCATATCTTTTTCTTATAATTCCAACTACATATTTTATATCATTCTGTATGCGCATTTTGGAATTAATCTGGTAGATACAACTGTGTAGTATACGCAAATGCCATTCGCACAAGAAATTCTTCTTCTTCTTCTTCTTCTAAATGTAGGCGCTGACGAACACACATATCATACAAACCATTCCAACTTTAAGATGAAAGTACTCCCCGGCTGAAAAGCTGGTCGCAAATATGGATGCAATTACCGTAGGACTTTACTCGAGTCCGCTTGTGTAGTCAAGATGTCCCTTGACCACTTTGCCTTTAAGAGGCGGCTATGATCATCATCGCTGGCGAGTATCTTGATTCTTGTATGCCCTCTTGCATTGCTGCTATAATATACAACTTTTTTTGTAGCTTAGCTTTATGATAGTTCTTGGTATACTGTCTTCAACACCTGGAGTTTTTTGATCTAATCTAGCGTAATACCAGTAAGATGACGGGAGGAGAGAAGCGTCAGCAGTTCATGAGCCAGATCACCCACGCGACGGGTGTCGTGTACAACCAGCTTGGGCGTCTCAAGCTGCTCGACGGAAAGTTCGCCTCAATGGAGACATCTTTTCTAGAGCAGATAGCTGCCAACATCAAGGCAGGCAATAATGCCCGAGCAAAGATCCTTGCAACCGAATTGATCAATGTGAGGCGTCTACGTAGAAACACACAACACACCGGCCTAGCACTTGAGGCAGTAGTGATACGCTTTAGTACAATCAACGAATTTGCTGCAATCCTTGACACTATAGATCCGACGATTGAGATGATAAAGGGTATCCAGACTGATCTGACTAGAGCCATTCCAGCTGCTAATGAAGTACTTTCCGAAGTCTCGACAGTTACCACAGATTTGCTCCTCAACGCAAATATCAAAGCAGACGCCAGAATCTCGACGCCGATGGACACAGAGGCCCTTTCAATCCTTAACCAGATCGAAGGAGCACTTGAGGACGAAGCAAAAGCGAGGCTCCCAGAGGTCCCAACTAGCATTCCCTCTCAAAAGCGAGAGGAAGCACCAACTGAAAAGACTGAGTTACTGGTTGAAAGCTAGGCTGGTCGATCAAACAGTCGATTGAGCAACATAGAGTGGATCATGCAATTAGTAAAAAATATTTTACAAAGTAGTTTTAATCATTTATCTAGATATGAGGCGTAATGGAACAACCGAGTTATGATTATCAAGTCGATTCTAAGAAAGGCGGACTTTTAGAATCTGCATCAAAGCGCGTAAGGATGATTTTCTCTGTTATGGCTAGCCCTAACAGGATCGACATCCTGCGAATTTTGAATGCAAAGGGTCCCCTGACATACTCGGAACTAAAGGCTCTTGCGGGCTTTAAGTCAAAGAAAGAGTCGGGCAAGTTTGCCTATCACCTGAGGAAGCTGCTTCGCCAGCTCCTGGTTGCCCTCAACAAGACGGAGCGTCGGTACACTATTACAAACCTTGGTAAACTGGTGCTGAGCCTTGCCCGCCAGATTGAGGAGCGTTCAATCATAGAGAGCGGCAAAATGTATGTGAGAACAAACAAGCATACCATTGAGGAGTTCAATTCCCACAAGATAATCCAGTCTCTTGTAAGGGAAGCTAATCTGCCGCTTGAGCAGGCCCACAAGATCACTGAAGAAGTAGAAAACAAGATCTACAGGTTCCAGACAACCTATCTCACATCGTCGCTCATACGTGAGACTGTCAACTGTATTCTCATAGAGCACGGCCACGAGGAATATAGAAATAAGCTAGCGCGGCTGGGTCTCCCGTCCTCAGACATTGTTCAGATGCTCTCCCAAGACGAGCCAGCCCGAAACGGAATAGAGCGTGTCATGACAAGGACTGCTGGCGCGGTCTTTTCTGAATACTTACTGTTCAACATGCTGCCAAAGGACATTGCAGACATGCATCTGGCAGGCGAGATCAATATTTCTAATACCAATGTCTGGGGTTTATTGCCTGATACTGTATTTCTTGACCTGTCAGAGCTGAAAGACGGCTTGGATCTAAAAGGGAAATTCCTGAATATGACTAGGATCCCGCCAATTAAGAGCTCTGACGATGCTGTCGCGACTCTGCCCGCATTGGTCTCGCTCCTCTCAAGAGAAGCGTCAACAGAAGTTGTGCTCGAAGGCTACGTGCCGGCGTTACTTAACAACGTCAATGATCCAGAGGACATTACCTCTCGGTTTGCAAGGGCGCTTCTGGCCTCGTCAGGTGCACCATCGTATTCTGCAGGCATGCCTGTAACCACTATTGCAGTGCAAACTGACAGCTTAGATGCCCAGCAACTCAATGCACTCTTGGACGGCTACAGGAGGTACGTCAATAATACGCCCATGCCCCGGCTTGGCCTTGCGCTAGCAGGTAGGATGAATGACAGCCTTGACCACATCATAGCAGCAGTACGAGCAGGAGGCATAATTTCGATTGGCAACAACAAGGTACGGTCAAGTAATGGCATCAAGAAGGCAAACGTCAAAGCTACAGCTGCAATGTCGCTCCATTTGCTTTCGATAAACTTGCCAAGGCTTGCATATGAATCGAACAAGGACGAAACTTACTTCCGCGCCAAGCTTGCGCTCATGATAAAACCATCGCTTGCTGCAATGTCGCTCCGAAAAAAAATAATCATCGACTATGTCAAAAAGGGAATGATGCCTGCATTTGCAAGCGCAAGCCAGTTGATGCAGATGGGCACAGCTAGCATAGCAGTCAACCTTACTGGCACTAGGGAGTCAGTCTACAACATACTAGGAGAGTCCTCCAGCGAAGTGCTTCAGAAAGTGCTAAAGACTGCTGCCGAAGTGACCAACGGGCAGGGCAAGCTGCTTGGAGAGGAAGGAGCTGGCATTGCGATGGTTTCAGATGACAGCGGGTCAAGGTTTGCCACACTCGATTCTGAGAAGTATGGCAAGGTCTCTCTTCTGCAATCGCAGAATACAACCAGCTATTCCCAGGGGATGATGCTCAATGGCAGGGATATCCTTAATGACGGCGAAGCTTCAATTCAAGAATGTCTGGCAATTGACAAGCTGCTGAATGGAGGGTTTGCAGCATCGCTTGACCTGACAAACCTGTCGCCAGACGAAATGAAACGTGTAATAGAAACTACTGTACAAGAGCTGCCGTTCCTGCGCCTCAGTATTGGGTTTGCAGTTTGCACAACGTGCGGTCAGCGCTCAAAAGGAGGTGTAGAAATGTGCGAGTTCTGCAAGTCACCTCACAAAGTGCCTCTCTATTCGTAACTGCAACTCTAAAACAGCTCTGGCCGCTGCACGACTTTTACTATTATGCTCGAAGCGAGCAACTTATGCCAACATTTGAAGGCTTACTCAGAAGACCTTCTATGAAAAATATTTATCTAATGTACCATGCTTATATATTCAGATTATACGTTAATTTAAACTAAGAATCTAACATATGTTTTTAGTAGGAATTTGCATTCATTTTTTACTGCCAAAAAAAGTTATATGATGTGGGCTCCCAATCTTTAAGAACCTGTAATCTTCTGTACAGTCTGGGATGGCGGGACTTACTGAATTTAACAATAATAATTCGAAGGAAATGATGATCGCAAAGATACGGAAACGTGACGGACGCATAGTCCATTTCGAGCAGTCCAAGATTTCAAACGCGATATACAAGGCACTCGTTGCAACGGGCAAGCCTGACTACTCTCTGGCTGAGCGGCTAGGTGCAAAGGTAGTACAAAAGATCGTTCAGCAGAGCGAAAAGACTATTCCAAGCGTAGAAGACGCACAGGACATAGTGGAGTCCATACTTATTGAAGAGGGGCTATCCGAGACAGCCAAGGCCTACATACTCTACCGGCATGAAAGGCGTAAAGTGCGCGATGATAAAATGAGGGTCCTCAACAAGAAGGATCTCGATGAAATTGACAAGGCTTTTGACCTTAATTCCCTAAGAGTGCTTGCTGCGCGGTATTTGCTGCGCGATAGCAACAATGAGATCATTGAAGGTCCCAAGCAAATGTTTGAAAGGGTTGCAACCCTAGTTGCGATTGCCGACATGATGCACGACTCTTCTGTATTTACCCATGCCGGTGGCTACACCCAGAACATTGAAGAGGCAGATCGCTACTATGGCAAGCTAGGGGACTTTGACAACAAGCTACACATTGGCAGCTTCTATCTGAACAGGTACCATTTTGAAGCAATGATCCGTCACTACATCTACTGCGCACAGCAGGGGCAGATGAAGATCAGCTTCAAGGACCTACTTAGGATGATAGCGGAGGGCAAGATGGCACAGTATGAAGAGCGGGTTAGGGAATACTACAACCTGATGGTTTCACGGGACTATCTGCCAAATACACCCACTCTGATGAACTCCGGCGCAAAGCTTGGACAACTGTCTGCGTGCTTTGTGCTTGACATGCCTGATGACATGGCAGGCATCATGAAAGCATCCACTGACGCAGCCATGATTTTCAAGTCGGGCGGCGGAGTGGGCATCAACTACTCCGACCTGAGACCAGAGGGTGACATTGTCGCATCGACGTCAGGCGTTGCTTCAGGGCCAACATCGTTCATGCGTATCATTGACACCATCACCGATGTCGTCAAGCAGGGAGGCAAGCGCCGTGGAGCCAATATGGGTATCATTGAGGCATGGCATCCAGACATTGAAAAGTTTGTGACGGCTAAGACAAAGCCTGGAGTATTTGAGAACTTTAATGTAAGCGTAGGTATCTGGGATGACTTTTGGAAGGCCCTTGTCAGCAAGGATGGCAATCACAAGTATCCTCTACGCAGTCCCCGGATGAAAGAGCCAATGCGGCATATCGACGCACAGCAGCTTGTAGACCTAATCGCATTGAGCGCATGGAAGAGCGCTGAACCAGGAGTAATATTCTTTGATAACATTAACAAATACAATCCACTCATTGGAGCAAGAGGCGGGCCTCTGCGTGCCACAAATCCCTGTGGTGAGCAATCCCTCTATCCCTATGAATCGTGCAATCTCGGCTCAATCAACTTGGCAAACTTTGTCAAACGTAAAGCTGATGGGGCATACGAATTTGATTGGCAGCGCTACGAGCAGGCGATCAGACTTGCTACTAGATTCCTAGACAACATCATTGACATGAACAAGTATCCTGTAGAAGAAGTCAACGTTGCGACAAATGAGACAAGGAGAATAGGTCTCGGTATCATGGGCATCGCTGATCTGTTATTCCTGCTCAAGATCCCATATGATTCCAAGGATGGCTATGAATTCATGAATAAGCTTGCAGAAGCAGTGTCATATTTGAGCATGGATGAAAGTGTCGCCATTGCAAAGTCTCGTGGACCATTCCCACTATTTAAGAACAGTGATTATGTCAAGGGCCGAATACCTGTGGCAGGATACTACGAGCTGCCCAGAGAGACGCATACATACGACTGGGACACACTTATTGAAAAGATCAAAAAGCATGGAATACGTAACTCGTGGAGCTCCACTATTGCCCCGACCGGCACGCTCTCGATGATCGCAGATACTTCAAATGGTGTGGAACCCGTGTTTGCACTTGTATATGAAAAGCGTGTGACTGTGGGCCGCTTCTTCTACGCTGATAAAGTGTTTGAAAGTATGTTGAAAGAAAACGGCCTCTACTCTGACGAAATACTGACTAAAATTGCAAACAATTATGGTTCTGTCCGCGGCTTACCTGAGATTCCTGAGTGGATGCAGCGGATATTTGTGACTGCAATCGACATACACTGGACGGATCATGTGATGGCTCAGGCCGTATGGCAAAAATGGATCAGTAACGCCATTGCCAAAACTATCAATATGCCTGGAGACGTGACAGCAGAAGACGTCAAATGCGCATATTTGCTATCCCATGAGCTTGGTTTGAAAGGTGTTACTGTCTTTAGAGATGGTTCTCGTCACGAGCAGGTGCTTCACATCACTGGTCAGAACACCGGCCAAAGAGCGTTTGCTGTTAAGCCTAGCAAACACGTAGTCGATTATGTCCTCAACAATATTAAAGAACCCTATGTTCTAGAGCAGATGCAAAAGATATTCAAAGAATCCGACATAGAAGACGAAAAGTCTGCAGAAACTATGGCTATTCCGCCACAAGAAGTGCAGTCTGGGACAAAGAATTCTGCTTCAATATCTGCTATCATGCAGCATACAGACATGCAAGAGGACCGGTGCCCGACGTGCAATGCAAGACTGATCATCACCGAAGGATGTAATGTGTGCATCGAATGCGGCTTTAGTGGATGTGGATCCGGCTAGGCGCCTATCTGATACTAACTAACCTTGATAGTAGGCGAAGTAAATGGCAAAGATTCTGAAGGACGTCAACGAGACAATCGGTCTCAACGAAATTGTCTCGGGGATATTGACACCAGTTCGTTGCAGAAACTGCAAGCGCGAACTCACACTACGTGCGGATTTCGAGTATTGCAATGACTGCAGCGTGTACTATGTGGGCAAGTGGCATATATACAGCAGTAGCCCTTAACCCTCATCTTATTTTTTGCCACTTTTCTTATTTGATAATTAAAACAGTTTCTCTTATAGCTGTTGCCATCTATCCATCCAAAATGAGCCACCTTGTTACAGCAGGGGACTGAGCTTGTGATGTGACAGAACCTCTAAGAATAGAGTTTAAATTCTGCTTTGTGCATATTACTAGTGAAATGTCAAGCGTCAGAATCAATGAGAGTCCTAATCACTTTATGGTGCTGGATGCCATTGGACGGGGACTAAAGTCTTTTGACAAAATTGCCAAGGTTACCAGGCTGGACAAGGCCCAAGTTGAGCTAATCCTAAATGATCTGATTGAACAAAGGCTTGTTATTCGCACTGAAAAGAAGGGCTTGTTTGCAAGAAAGATAGAGCTGACCCTCAGCCACACTGGGCTTCAGCTGCTCAATTCCAAAAAGCAGGAACTAGAGAAGCAAATGCAGCAGATCCAACAATGGCAAAGCAGTGGCCAGACGCAGCAGCTTCAAAGCTACATGGACGATAACCGTATGTGGATGCCGATGATGTTGTTCTCCGGTATCATGAACGCCGTGTTCTTTATGTCCATGATATCGATGTTGGGGATGGCAATGAGTCCTGCCGAGAGTGATCTTGCAGGCGGCGAAGGGGCTGGAACAGCCGCAGATTCAGGCGAATCCGCAGGAGCCGAAGACAGCGGTGCTGCAGCAGACAGTGGTGGTGGCGCTGATTTCGGCGGCGACTTTGGTGGTGGAGATTTTAGCTTCTAGCCTCTTCCAATTTTTTGACTATTTGCTTCTTTTTTGAATAATGCCTAGCTGCAAGCACAGTCAGAAACACTGCAGTTGAGACAAGCACTATTGTTCCTGCAGGCGCCAGATTTGCAGCATATGAAATTGCGATACCTATCACTACTGAAAATATTGATAGTGACACCGATATGAGCGCCGTTTTCTTGAATCCTTTGTTAAACAAGAGTGCAGTGACATTTGGGATCACCAAAAGTGACGAGACAAGTAAGATCCCCACAAGCCTCATCGATACAATGACTGCCACACTTGCAAGAATTATGAAAAGGTAGTTTAGCTTTGAAATTGGCAGGCCGCTAACCCGCGCCTGCTCTTCATCAAAGGTAATGTACATCAGTTGCCGATAGAGCAGGATGATTATGGACAGAATTATGCCAGTCATTGCCAGTATCGCAAGGGTGTCCTCTACGCTGACAAGCATGATACTTCCAAACAAAAAGCTGAATAGGTCAAGCGTGAACCCTCCTGATAGGCTTATGAGCAGTATGCCAAGCGCAAGACCTGACGAAAGCAATATGGCGACAGTCGCATCCGCCGGTATCTTGGCATACTGACGTAACTTTGTGATTCCCACCGCTCCTAGTATTGAAAGCGTTAGACCAGTCCAAAGAGGATAAATGTTAGTAGCAAGCCCTATTGCTATGCCTCCAAACGCAGCGTGAGAAAGCGCATCTCCAAAGAGCGAGTTGCGTCTTAGTACAAGAAACAACCCGATCACCGATGATGTTATCGCCACTGAAATGCCAGCAATGAGAGCGCGCTGCATGAACCCAAATTCTAAAACTTCCAGAATCATTTATTATCTCTCATCCCCTGTGAGTGTGGTTGTGCAGGTGCATGTGAGCCTGCATGCTCGATTCTGAATATGCCTTGAGGAGATCCGGATTTTCAAAGAATTCGTATGTCTTGCCGTGGAAGAACATTGAGCGGTTGATGCATGCCACGCTGGTGGCAAACCTGTTAACTGCATCAAGGTCGTGCGATGCCCAAATTATGGTGATCTTGTTCTCCTGATTCAGCTTTTCCAAAAGCGAATAAAACTTGTTTTGCATTTCAAGATCGATGCCTGTCACTGGCTCGTCTAGTATCAAGAGCTTGGGGTTGTTCACCATCGCCTTTGCTATCAATACGCGCTGTTGCTGGCCGCCAGACAGCTCGCCCACTCTACGATCCTTTTGTGCAAGCAGACCTACAGTTTCAAGTGCCAAAGCTATTTTCTCTTTAGATGTTTTATCCGTGATGGTGATTCCAAGCGACACAATTTCTTCAACTGTTGCAGGGAAGTTTTGCTCAATTGTTTTCTTTTGCTGTATGTATCCTATGCTTTTGAAGACTTTATTGTTCTTCTTTTTGATGTCCTCTCCAAGAATTTTTATTGTGCCTGTATAGTCGTCAAGCAGACCTAGCATACAGCTGAAAAGCGTAGTCTTGCCTGCACCGTTTGGGCCTATTATTCCAAGTATGTCTCCCTCATCAATTGTAAACGAGATGTTATCCAGAACCAAGTTACCAGAATATGCATATGAGAGCCTGTCGATCTCGACTATCTGCATTCTAGACCCTCCTTCAGATTTGCAATATTTTGCTTCATCTTGTCAATATATCTGATGCCTGCTGCCTGTTCCTCATTGCCAATACCTTCAATTGGGCTTAGCACTAGCACTTTGCCATTTGGGATCTCGTTGGCAATTGTATCTGCAAGCCTGCTGTCAATCAAATCTTCTGAATAAATGATATTAATGCCAAACCCGTTTGCAAGCTCAATTATCTGCTGTATCGTTTGCGGCAATATTTCCCCCTCCGGCGAAACACCATGTATGCTGTGCTGCCTCAGGCCATACCTTTCTGAAAAGTGAGTAAATGCATCGTGAAATGCTATAAAGTCTGATTTGTTACAGTCAGCAAGCTCTGACCTGATAAAGGCATCAAGCGAGTCAAGCTCTGCGGTAAATCTGTCAGCATTTTGATTGTAATAATCTGTGTTGGCTGGGTCTGAGCTGGCCATCACATCGCGGATCTTGTCTATCTGATGCTTTGCAAGCATTGGGTCTAGCCAGATGTGAGGATTAACTCCACCACCACCAGCATCTTCGTGCCCCTGCTCATCATCACCCGCTTCATTTTCTTCTCTATAATTAAATTCGATCCCTTCGCTAGTGTTAGCAACAACTTTGGCTTGCATGTCATCTGCCCATCTTTCAAAACCTGCACCATTGATGACCAACACATCGGCTGCGCGTCCTCTTGAAACATCCTCTGCTGTGGGCTCCCAGTCATGTGGCTCTACACCAGCCGGGACAAGGCTTGACACTTCTGCCCTGTCGCCAACAACCCTGGAAGCAAATTCGTAAAGTGGGTAAAAGGATGCAACAACTGTGATCTTTTCCTGTTCTTCTCTATCTTGCAGAGCTGGTCTGCCAGTATATACCGTGGTAATCATCGCAAGTGGGATTAATGTGGCAATGGCTGCGAGAGCTACTCTGCTCTGATTCATCCTATTATTTTCACATGTTATTAAAGATATATACCTTTGTTATTAAAAAATATGGAAGCCCTTATAAATAACTTAATAATAATAATACATCACATTGGCGATAGTTAGTATTTCACTTAATACTGATATCTTGACAGAGATAGACAAGTTGCAGAAAGCACTTGGCTTTTCTGGCAGATCTGAGATTGTAAGAGCCGGCATCAGAAATCTTCTGGCAGAAGAGAAGGACAGGCAGGATTTGTATGGAGAGCTCTTTGCGGTCCTTTTGGCAATACACGATGAAAAATCAGACGAACAGGTGACAGAAATGCGGCACGATTATGACAAACTGATCACTACCCATATACACAACAAGATAGACCGAGACCGATGCCTTGAAATATTCCTGCTAAAAGGCGAAGCTGCAGAGATAAAGGACATGACTAAAAAATTCCAGTCAAACAAAAAGATGGATCATGTAAAGCTGATTTCAATGTAATGTAATAGCGGGATAATCGGGATAATCCCCATGATCACTTTTTTCACAAGCCCAATTGGGCTTGGCCACGCAACTCGCGACATTGCCATCGCAGAAGAACTGAAAACTGACATCCTGTTTGCAAGTGGTGAAGGCGCATCAATTCTGATCGCAAGAAAAGGGTTCAAGGCCCTCGACGTTTACAAGCCTGAGGGATTCATTGTCGAATCTGGGCAGCTTCAACATGTATTCAAGTGGCTCCTACAATACTACCTGTACTACAAGAAGTGCAAGAAGATTGCAAAGGAAATTCTGGAAAAGCGCAATGGATTGATAATAAGCGATGAGGACTTTGCCTCGATTGCAGTCGCCAAGAAGATGGGTCAAAGGCGCGTGCTGATAACCGATATTACCGAAAGTCATTTTACAACTGGCCTTGCGTCAGTAATAGAGAAGAAGATGAACAAGTCGATGCATAATATTATGCAGACATGCGACTGTGTCATCATTCCTGAGCTTGGAGACGACAGGGACAACATCCGCTATGTTGGCCCTATAGTAAGGCGGGCTAGCGCCGATCGCAACACGCTACGCAAACGATTTTGTTTTGAGAAAAACACAATACTTGTCAGCGGTGGAGGAACCGATGCAGGCAAATACTTGGTTCAAAAGGCAATAGAGGTGCACCGCCAACTTCAAAGCAAGCTAGATTCTGAACTCATAATTGTGTCTGGTCCTTCACTCAAACTGCCTGATTCACCGGAGTATCGTAACCTTGGCTTTGTCAATAACATGCATGATCTAACTTACGCTGCTGATCTCGTAATATCGCTTGCTGGCAGATCAACAATGGATGAGTCAATGGCATATGGAACGCCTGGAATTTTTATACCAATAAAGAACCACTTTGAGCAGGAGCAGAATGCAGCACGCTTTGGCTTCACGTATGAAGACATTTTTCGACTCGAGCACCTGATCAAAGAAAAGATCGGATGTAGAAGCAATGCAGCGGACATGAAGGGTGCCGCAAGAGCGGCGAAAATTATTTCTATGCTTGTGTGATTTATATAATTGGTGAATAATTTTTGTATTAAGGAAGATTGAAATATATATAGCATTTCCATCGAAGCTTGCAATTTCTTTGAATTATGAATTCAGTAAGCTGCTTCATTATTGCTCTGTTTCTATCTTTGGTTTTATAGTCATTCGCTGGTTAAATAATATATAACTCAAAGGTAGAGATTGTCTGTATATATTATATCTTGTATATGTTCTGTTGACCAAACCTGAGCATCGTTATCGATTATCTGGATGCAAGCTAAAAATAAATCTCTGATAGAGGGTATTAATAGTTCTACGCATCTGATTCATAGCAGTGTGAAGCCAAGCGCGCTTGAAGAACTACTTGGTCAGGATTACAAGAAGATATCAAAAAAAATAGAGAAGTTCATCTCTGCCTATATTTCGAAAAGCTCTGCAAAGGGGTTGGTAATAGGACTGAGCGGCGGTCTTGATTCGTCTGTCGCTCTGAAATTAAGTGTAAATGCACTTGGGCGATCAAACGTGCTTGGCCTTGTTATGCCAAGCGACACTACTCCAAGAGAGGATACCACTCATGCAATAGATCTGGCTAAGGATCTTAGTATAATCTACCACATTATTGACATCCATCCACTAATCCAAAAATTTGAAGAGATTCTGCCAGAGGACAAGGAGGCAAGAGGAAACCTGATGGCAAGAATTCGCATGAGCCTTCTATATTATTATGCGGGGATAAATGGCTATCTTGTGGTGGGCACCTCAGACAAGAGTGAAGTCCAAATTGGGTATTTTAGTAAATTTGGAGATGGAGCCGCAGATATTATGCCAATTGCTGGATTGTATAAGACACAGGTGAGGGCTCTTGCACAATATTTGGGTATTCCTGCAGCAATAGTTCAAAAAAAGAGCAGCCCCCGGCTCTGGAAAAATCATCTTGCAGAAGAAGAGATAGGGATGGATTATGAAATGATAGACCCGATATTGTACTTGCTAGTTGACAAAAAAATAAAGCTAAAAGATGTTACAAGAAAGCTGGGAGTGCCTACAAAGCATGTCAATAAGGTCAAGGACATGATAGAAAAAAGCTTACACAAGCGCAGACCTGCTGCTATCGTCTCTCTATGACCTTCTGTTATTGGTTAGATGTTCGATGTTATACCCTAATTCCGTACTTGAAAAGTCTCCTCAGTTGCTCTCTCATTTGCGCTATTATACTTAGATATTGGATATCGTACCCTCATATGAGAGTTCAAGTCAAACAAGTTGGCTTGTATTGTAGAGCTCAGAAGATGCACACTTTACAGTCATGTTATTTCTCTGATGGGAGATTCTGTATAATGCTCCGTGATCAAGTCGACTGATACTACCAAACGCTTGAGGGGTATGCAGTGGGTACCTTTGAGTCACGTAGTAAAGGCTAGTAGGACTAAAGTGGGGTCTACTGTGTGACTCCCGAGCCTACGGCTATGAAATAAAGACATTTGCAATTAGCAGTTTGAAAACTATTCATGAAGATCTTCGGTAAGAGATGAGGCATAATAAGGAAAAATTAATGCAAGCGCTATTTCGTCCAGGATTGGAACTTCTCTTAATATTGTTGCCAAATTTACCTTTGCTCTTATACTCTATTAAATATGCTCTGACTCTCTCACCGTATTTGTTGATGGTAATTCGTATCTGATAATTCTAGTATGACCTGTCAGCATCTTGTGTGCTCTAATGTGTGAATCAAAGGCGAAAACTAACTGGCAATGTTTACATACCCACATAGATTCCCTATCTTTCATCCATCCTATTCTATCTTCACCCATTTAAAAACAGTGACAAGTCACTTTGGAAGAACAACGAGCTGCATAAAACAATCTGTAGCCGAGTAAGATTTGCCATACTGCTAAATTTTCTAGTGGTCGCTAATGATCCCAAGGAAGAAATTTGTCAATGGCCAAGGCGTTTTCAAATCTAGATAGCAAAGAAAGAGGTAATACTTCATAAAGGCCGCGTTATATCTATTCCTTTCACGCTACTATCGGTGCGGTATCCTCTTCCTCGTCAATTTACGACTCTACTGCAGAAGTAGTCATTCAAGAAATGATTGATGGATGCCAAAGAAGTATTGACGAACAATACAACAACAGTATGTCGCAAACGAGTATCTGAGAAAGAAAATGAAGACTCTACAAGATGCATCTAGTGACGTAGATGAATTGGAACAACTCTTTAAAGCGAAAGAATGGGAAAATGAGAAAGCGACGTATATTGAAGACACCAAAGAAAGTTGATTACAGAGAGAACTTCTAATGCTTAATTTGTTTGTATTTGTATTTGGTGTAGTAAAAACAACTTCTGTCGTAGAGGCTATAGAATTAAAGGAAAAAAGATAGCAGCGAAGAAAACTCTAGATACATGCTAACGTGAACTCATCGATACTTTTGCAGGTTTAATCATTGCTAATAAGGTTAAGCAATCCATTAATGGGAACAAAACTCTTTGCATAGCTGGATTGCCTCCACCTAAGAAAAAAGAGAACGTACTATGACTATTTTAAAAAGAAATTTTGTTGCTATAATTGCTCTTATTCTATTTTCTACGACTTTGGTATCAACTCAGCAAGTTCAATTTTCCGCTGCAAGCACTGCGTGTGTAGGCTATCAGGGAGGAGTAAACACTATTACCATAACCTGCGATGCATCCTTTCTAGATGTTGTTCAAGCCATAAGTGACCCTGCGATACTTGAGCAAGAAGTACAAGGCGGTCAGTACATTTTACATGCTAACTTGGAAGTAGCTGATGGAGTGACCTTTCAAATGACTTCAAATGGTGACAATCTACGATACTTGAAGATTGCAGGTGCAAATGGAATAATAGTTTATGGAAAAATACTGGTAGATGGTGTAAAAATAACATCTTGGGATGTCTCTGAAGACGATATTATCCAACAAGATATGAACGGTACTATTAGTCGGGCGTACATCCAATTTGATGCAAGCGAAGGTGCTCAAATATTGAATTCAGAATTTGGATACCTTGGATATGATGAGCCTGGACGAAGAGGGTTTGACCTTTATGGTGGTGGAGGACCATCTCATGATATGGTGATAAGAGGTAGCACCTTTCATGATATGTGGTTTGCATTTTATTCTAATGCAGCATATAATATTGTTGTTGATGGAAGCGAATATCATCATAATATAAGATATGCATTGGATCCTCATACTGCAACTTATAATATGAATATTACAAACAACTACCTTCATCACAATCGATATGGGGCAATTTGTTCGGATGATTGCTACAATATTCTCATTGAGGGAAATAGGGCACATCACAATACAGACGCTGGAATAGTCTTCTCAAGAAACATGACCAATTCAATCGCAAGAAATAATCATGTCTACAATGCAACTACAGGAATATCTCTCTCAGAATCTCCCAATAATCAAATTTACAATAACACAATTGAAAGAGCGGCTGATGAAGGAATACTTTTGTTCAATCCTGAAGTAATAGATGATGGCTTTACAGAGGGTAACATGGTCTATGACAATGTTATATCTAGCTCTGAGGATGGTATTAGAGCAACAAACAGTCATGATAATATTTTAGAGAATAATACGTTCGATGACATAGAATCAAGCAAATACCTCCTATCACTGTATTCTAATATATTAATTCGTGGACAAAATTTTGATGATGTCCTAATAGCAGTGGGAGACCCAGCAACAGAGAATCTTGTCGAAATTGTCGATTCAGGAATAATAGAAGTGACGGAAGAAGCAATTGATGATGAAGAAGAAGATGGTAATGAGGACGATGAAGAAGAGGAAGAGACTGTAGCAAACACTTACAATACAGACATTGAACGCTACAGCAAGATACTGAGTGATGGAGACAGTATTAGAGTCAACTCATAGAACTTCTGTATTTTTTTATTTTATTTTTTAAGCTATTTTAACTTGGGCCAAATTCTTTGACTTTAAACCGACATTGCTTCTCTTCTTTTTTTGTGTTATATGTACCAATTGATTGCTTCTGCCATCAGATTGACTGTTGTTGTATTCTAGGCATGCATTATTCATGCTATCTGAAGCCTGGATGATAAATCAAAGGTATAAGCTGATATTATACATGACTTTTTCGTTGTTTTGACGGTCAAAATTGATAGTAGGGTCCTTTAACTGAACAGAGCCTTATGTAAGAAAAAATTTTACTGTCTATTCTGGTATTGCTGCTACTTACTATCTTTGCCTTGCCCTAGTGACTTGTCAGATATCAATGCTATGAGATTTCAGATATTGCAAGCCTATTCATAAATCTTTTATTTAGCATTATTATCAAATAATGCAGTCCTCTATTGTATTTTATTCCTGTGACAGGGCGACAGGTGCGACTACTGATGATTATGCACACACTCTATGGCTAGGCTATCTACATTCAGAGACGTAAACAAACCTCCTACAAAAAACTGCTACCGAAGAAAGTAAAAAAAGAA
>JAICHI010000008.1 GCA_025922735.1 Nitrososphaeraceae archaeon
CTCCATGTTACAGCATAAATTCCCATACAAGATGCGTGTGTACATATGTCACATATACGTATTACTCCGCGTTTGGTTCTGCTGCATATTGCATGATTTAGTTACTACCAAATACGGAACCCAGTATTCATATAGTCGCTGCGGAGAATCTCAGGGTGGTGTAGCTTTCCACGATGTGCCTCCTTATAGGCAAGGCTCGTTAGATACATTCAATACACTAATCATAGGTCCATGCTATTCATTTTTATCCACCAGTCATCTTTGAAAAGAGGCTTTTGGCTCGGTTGGTTGCCTTGATATAGTCAAGGTTTGCAAGCGCTACTACTGCAGATTCTCTTACTTCTTCGCTTTCGTCTTTGAGTGCTTCGTTAAGAGTCTTTCTTGCTTCTTCCAAGCCTATGACTCCCATTGCGACTGCAGCTTCGTGGCGAACAAAAAAACTTGAGTCATACCTAACAGCATCTGCAAGCGCGGGTATGCCGCTTCTGTATCCAAGCTGGCCAAGCGAAAAAGCCGCCTCGTGTCTTACAAGGGCATTTTTGTCAATTTTTAGGACTTTGCCAATAGGCTCGACTGCATTTTCCGCGCCAATGCTAGCAAGGACACATACTGCGCGGGTGCGCACTACGTTATCGTGATGGTCAAGCAGTTCCTTAAAGTACTGCTCATTCTTGTTATCAAATTGCTTTTCCATTTCTTCAAAAAGCTTGATTCTATCATAATGTATGGAGCTAGTCATGAGGGATAGGATGGTATATCGGATAACGCCTTTTATTTTTTCGCTCAGGCAACTCTTCTTTGAAGCTAATAGCAGGAATATGTTCTTTGCAACACAATTTCATAGTTACACTATTGATCCTAGACGAGAGTAATAATAATCATGATCATCATTATCATCATTATTTTCGTCTCCGGAAGCTCTTACCCTTGAAATGTGTCTTTAATTTGTTGCATCAAGTAATGGTTATTATTACTGCCATATATCACGTTAGAACGTTATCTTGTGGTATAAGATGTTGTAATTTAAGATAACCTTGAAAGCGCGTATTTTTGCTTGCCTAGTAGAAAAGATAAAGATATAATTTCAAAACATGAAACAAGAGCTCAACTACCCTGCAAGACGACTGGTTGCAGCTATCTCTCCGAACTGTTATTATATTGCCCTCACCAAGATTATCAGCCGTATTAAATATGCGCGTAAGATACTGGCGGCTTAGTATTACGGATGTTTTGAACGCGACCTATCCGGCAGAAAAAGCTAATCACTGGGACATTAAATGTATGCAGGGCGAATACGAGCACTTTGGGGTCTTTTGGTATCGCTATGGCACGCCCTTTGACAAGGAGCCGGTGCACGGCTTATGTTTCTACTACAACGATGTTTCCCGGAAAATCATTGACGATCTAGCTTCGTTCTTGCAATCTAGCTTCGGAGGAAAGCTACTTTCCTTGCATAGCAGAAGCTTTCTACAGGGTTCAAAAGAGTTTGCCGACGGGAGATCGATAGGCACGCTTGCCAATGAGCTGAGTCTCCGATTCAATGCTCCAGTCGAGCTCACAATAGAATTCGAAAAGATGACCAAGGAAGATATTGACCAAGAGTCGTTCAAGCTACCTTCCTCAAAGGCCCTGCCTATAACCGGGCCTGACTGACGCTTGGTAGTGGTATAGTATTATATTTCTCGACTACTAACCAACCGATGTCGATGGTCGTAGAGATGAGCATCAGGGAGCATCTTGAGGAGCTCAGGACCAGAACACTAAGGGTAGCTGTGGTGATAATCGTCATAACCATATTTGCAATGACATTTGATCTGCGGCCAATCCAGATTGGTGGCATTACACTAGTATACCCGTATCCAGACCCTTTACACAACATCTCCATTCGCCTTACTTTCTTCATGCAGGAGAGCCTGCTGCCAGAAGAAGTGAGCCTTATTCAGACCGCTCCAGGTCAGGCATTTTTTTCTCAGATTTATGTTTCTGTGCTAATAGGCCTAACAGTCGCTATTCCTTTAATAACGAGAGAGATAGCGGCGTTCATCTCACCTGCGATAAGCTCTAAGACAAAAATTGGATTGAGAAACGTATTCCTTCCTTCAGTCGTGCTTTTTATTGGAGGCATTGCTTTTTCCTACATTCTATTAATACCGTATGTTCTTAACTTTTTATACAACTACGGAGAGGCTCTTAACGCTGCTACTTTTCTCACGATCGACAATTTTATTTCGTTCGTGTTGCAGTTCTTTCTTGGCTTTGGGATCGCCTTCCAGCTGCCGATAGTGATGTACGGCATATCACTTACTGGTGCTATTTCGCCTAGCTTCTGGCGAGTCAATTTCCGCTATGCTGCCCTCCTTCTGGTCATATTCGGCGCGCTAATTACACCTGACGGCAGTGGAGTAACGATGTGGTTCATAGCTATCCCCATGGTGCTTCTTTATCTTGCAGGCATGCTAATAGTTGAAAGAAGGGCCGCACGACTAGCAGCCTTGGAAACTAACACATAAATCCTAATTAGTCTTATACTATATATATAATGATCTTGACTGAAGGATTGTCAAATCTCATAATGCAGTTTGCAGGCCTCGGAGGCTTGGAATGGGTTATTATCATAGGATTGATCGTAGTAGTATTTTTTGGCGTCAGAAAGATTCCTGAGCTTGCAAAATCGTTTGGCAAGGCCAGCGCTGAGTTCCAAAAGGCAAGAATTCAGGCCAAAAGAGAGCTTCAACAAATGCAAAGTCAAGGAAATGTTGGCAGGGAAAAGCTTGAGACAATAGCTGAATCGCTTGGCATTGACTATAGTAACAAAAATGACGATGAGTTGAGGACTGCAATTGAGATAGAACTCAACAAAACCAAGCAATAGCTTGGAACCTTTTTATTACATCCCTTTTTTCACCTGAAACTATTGATCAGTCTGCAGCAGATTGCAGCTATCGTTAGCCACTATGACTTGAAGGACGTTACTGTAGGCACCATCGGCAGTCACTCAGCACTGGAAATAATGGATGGTGCGAAGGATGAGAATCTCAAGACGATATGCATATGCCAAAAAGGTAGAGAACTGCCGTACAGGCGGTTCAAGCGGCTTGCCGATGAAATCATTTTGCTTGACAAGTTCTCAGATATAATATATCCGGAGAACCAAGAAAAGCTGAGGCAGTCTAACACTATAATGGTGGCACATAGGGCCTTTACTGCTTATCTAGGCTATGATAATATTGAAAACAATCTGAGAGTGCCTGTCTTTGGCAACAGGTTGCTCTTGCGTGCAGAAGAGCGGACTGCACCAAGAAACCAGTACTATCTGCTGGAAAAATCAGGCATACGTCATCCAAAGTTATATCACAAGCCTTCAGATATAGACGGGCCTGCGATGATAAAGGTGCAGGAAGCCACACGCAAGCTGGAGAGAGCATTTTTCATTGCGTCCTCGTATGAAGACTACGAGAAAAAGTCAAACCAAAAGATTGAGCAGGGGCTTGTGACAAAGCAGGATCTTGACAAGGCAACAATCGAGGAATATGTGCCAGGCACCTATTTTAATTTAAATTTCTTTGTCTCTCCTCTTACAGGTGAAACAGAATTTCTTGGCATAGAGCGCAGGCTTCAGACTAACATACACGACATTGCATCACTCTCTGCAAGACAGCAGATGGAAATAGATGTCCCGATACAGTATATTGAGGTAGGCCATACTCCGGCGAGTATAAGGGAGTCGCTTCTAGAGAAAGTCTTCGAAATGGGCGATAGGATTTCTGTCGCAGCAAGAAAAGAGTATCCGCCGGGCATAATCGGCCCTATCTCGCTTCAGAGCGTTGTGACAGTTGACCTTGACTTTGTAGTGTATGACGTTTCACTGCGCGTGCCGGGTAATCCTATAATGGCGACTACAAGTCCCTATGCAAAATATTATTATGGCCACACGATGGGAGTAGGCCGCAGGATTGCCATGGAGATAAAGGATGCTACGAGGCAGAGGAAGTTGTCTGACATTGTGACTTAAACCTAGCGCTCTATAGCCTCTTCAAAAAGACCCTTTCTTACCTTGATCGGTATATCATAGTATGCCGCCAGCGCTATTGAGTCAGAAGCACGATAATTGCGGAAGACGATCTCGCCCTTTTTGCTCTTAAAGTAGAGATTTGCCCGCAGAACTGAGCCACTTTGGTAGACATGCACTTTGACCAGCAGAAGATCCTGCATTACGGAAATTTCTTCAACCAAGTTGTAGATCGTAGGGATACTGCCTTTGTCTCCTTCTTGAAAACGTGAAATGTGCCTTGCCACCTCGCCGGAAAATGCCCGCATTGGGAACTCTTTGCCCTCATTTGACTTTAATACTACGACCCCTTCAAGCCCCAGCTGGTCTACGAACCCTACATAACTTATTCTGGCGAGAATGTATTCCTCATCCTCTTCCGGAGGGTTCCCTGACATTGTGTCTCAACTATAATAGACTTACCGAGAATTAAGGGTTACAGATCTGCGATAGGATTTAATTTGCAGTCTCAGCTGATCCATATACAGTTCATCAGACATGGAAGAGAAGAAGAAGAAGGAGAAATGGCAAGGTTTAAGGGAAAGCGGTTTTAGAGTTTTATTCGTAGGTTTCTTCTCGCTTGTAATTGCATTCATGATATACAGCCGGTTCACCATGCCTTCTTCAGAGTTACTAAGAGTTGAGTCGCATGAATTGATAGGGCTTGCATATGGCATGCTTGCCATAACCGCGGCTTCCATGGCATCGATGGTATACGGCGCATACACTATTTTTCAGTCAGAGCAGATCCGGACTACTACTACGCTAGGCTCTACTAACAGCTTGATTTCGTTTATCACAGATGCATTTTCCAACCGAAACTACTATTGGAAAATAATGATAGTTGCTGCGATTAGTTACGGGATCTTTTTTGGCTTTCTCTCACAGATACTTGTATACCGGGGGGATGTGTCTTTCACAGAAAAGGAGATTAAGGTGCCATCGCTTGACTTAATACCGTGCTGCGCCGCCCCTGGCTATATGCCCATGCTTACTTTCTACATTACGGATCATTTTTTGATATTGATAATACCGCTCAATGTGATTCTTGCTACTATTGTATCTTTGCTGGTAGGCTTTAATGTTGCACTCAGCATATTTGCTTTCAGATTTAAAAAGTCGCTTCTTCAGACAAAGACATCCCTTGCCGCAGGCATTGGAGCCACAAGCGGCTTGTTTGTCGGGTGCCCGACCTGCGCTGGCAGTCTCATTTCAGCGCTGCTTGGAATTGGGGTGGTAGGAGCAGGAGGCGCAAGCGCAAGCGTGCTTGCCCCATTCCAGACGGTCTTTATAGCGGCGAGCATCCCTGTGTTGGTCGTCGCGCCATTCCTGACCGCGCGAAGCATCAGGTATGCTTCAAGCTGCAACATTACCTGACTCTCTATTATTGTGTTGCCATAAGCTCAAACCGGGCCATCTTTTTTAATATACTATCGAGGAACATCTGCATGTGGGGTTCTGCAATCCATATCTTGCCGTCGCCAAAGAGGTAGCCGTATCTCTGTGAGCTTCCTTTTTTCTCACGCATCTTGAGCTCCTCAAGGTAAATACGAGGTATTGTTGAGTCGTCAAAGCCGTGTTTCCTTGCTATAGCATCTAACATACCATGCATGCCCGAGCCATGCTGTGCTGCCTCCTTAATCCTGTAGGAGATGTCCTTAGGTATCCCGACAGCTTCTGCAAGCTTTCTATGTACGTGCTTGCCAAAACTATCACCGCCATCTCTAACATTGAGCCGCAAGCTGGTTGCTAGCGCGACCTTGATCACTTCAGGGTCGAGAAATGGTTCTCGCAGCTCGATGCTGTGCGCCATTGTTATCTTGTCTTCACGCTCAAGCGTCTCTTTGTAGAGCAAAAGTAGATCCTCTATCATATGCCTACGCAGCATTTTGTAACCTTCCTTTTCTACGACCTTAGCGTACCATGAATAGCCTCCAAATAACTCATCTGCGCCCTGACCTGTAAGCATCACTTTTATTCCGTCTTCATGGGCCAGCTTGACAGCACCGTACACTGGCAGCGCCACTTCAACCTGTCCTGCATTACTATCCTCGATGACATTCATTACTTCAGGTATGAGCCTCTCCACCTCCTCTTGGTCAAACTCGCAAACCTTCAGCTTAAGGCCTAGTCTGTCAGCTATCTGGCGGGCATATGCAATGTCGCTAGATCCGCTTACGCCCCCGGTGTAGCATATTACTTCAGGAACCATCTTGGCTGCAAGGTACGCAATAAGCACGCTATCGATGCCGCCAGAAAATATTATCCCTATCCTCTGGAAGTCTTGAACGCGCTTTTCCATCGCGTCGACCAATGCCTTCCTATATGCTTCAACTGCAGACCCCATTGTTCTATGGATTATTCGGACCTTTTGGGGAATTGGGTCTGCAACTTGGAAGCTCTGAAGCCTTCCGTCCTGAGAAATAATGATTGCACTACCCGGCAGTATACCTCTTGTTGGTTCTTTTATTCCGATCTTCCACAGGGCTTTGCGTTCAGATGCAAAAGCTACGAACTTGTTCGTATCAGCATAATAAAGCTGCCTCACACCTATTCTGTCCCTTACAAGGACTGTCTCGCCGGTCTTCTTATCCTGTATTGCAAGGGCGTAGACGCCGTCAAGCTCTGCAACCGTTTTCTTTATTGCTCCAAGCAGGCTATTTTTACGTAGGTGATCCTCAATAAGATGCACAATTACTTCACTGTCAGTAGTTGTAGTGAACTTGTGGCGCTTTCCAAGCCGTTCTCTAATTTTTTTGTAGTTGTATATCTCGCCATTGTGCTCCAGCAGAATCCGGCCGTCGCAGCTACAAAAAGGCTGTGCGCCACAGGTGCCGCCAACTATTGCAAGTCGTGTGTGCCCAAGCGCGCTTTTCCCGCTCACATTCTGAAATTGAAGTTGCATTGCCGAAATAGAATTAGACTTGACAATGCGATCATCAGCAACCAAGCCGGCCCCATCTGGGCCGCGGTTCACCATACAGTGGAGCATTGAGCCTACAAGTGGCACAACATTCTCACCCTTTTTGCTTAAAATTCCAGCTATTCCACACATATTGATACTCTAACCAAATTTCAAAAGCCAAGCTCCTTTCGTCAACGAAGCAAGAAGCTCGACTTCAATCACTATAATGTAGTGACTAATGGCTTAAAAAGCTTTATTCACAAAGTTCATTACTTTGAGAAGATCTGGTTCGCTTACTACTTTGTCGCTTGCTTTTTTTATTTCCTCATCTTTAGGCATAAATGCAACGCCTACTCTTGCGCGCTGTATCATGCAAATGTCAGACTTTGTATCGCCTACAGCCAATGTGTTTTCTATTGGCACACAGAACTGGTGGGCACTTTTTTCCAAGT
This sequence comes from Nitrososphaeraceae archaeon, assembly GCA_025922735.1. Classification (GTDB taxonomy): domain Archaea; phylum Thermoproteota; class Nitrososphaeria; order Nitrososphaerales; family Nitrososphaeraceae; genus Nitrososphaera. Next base: position 7,406 of record JAICHI010000008.1, read on the forward strand.
GATATCGCTTGCAGACAGAAATTTTACAATAACATCCAATCCTATCCCAGCCAAGTGGCATGTCAACCCTGCCTGTAATCTTGCCATTAGATATCTGGAGCTTGTTTGCCATCACAAAATCCAGCTTCAATCTGTCAGCCACAATGCTTGCAGCTATAGTATAGCTATCGCTTATTATGCCGATTTTGTAGCCTCTGTCTTTCAATGCAGCAATTGTACGCTCACAATTCTTGGTAAAAGGTATTGATTCAATGGCAGATTCCAAGTCTTTTGTTGTGAGGCCTGCAAATAGCGCTGCTATTGCCTTTGTCTGTTCGTGCCCAGCCATTAACCTGTGTGACTGTATGGACCTTACTTTGTCTGATAGGTCAAACCTGTCCGCAAGAGCGAAAACCAGCCTGCCCTGGATAAGCGTGCCATCCATGTCAAACGCTGCAAGGTTTGACAACATCACTGAGCGTATGTACTAGCCTTGCTTAGAACTTTTGCAAGTTGTCGCACATCGATGTCTTTGAATGGCTCTATCTTGAGCGGTGCAGGTAGCTCCTGTTGTTGTTGCTGACTTTCTTCCAGCATATTTTTGCTGCGAAGGGCTTCTAATATCTTTTCACGAATCTTTGGCGGACAAATCTTGCTGTGATATATTGATCCTAGCGACCCGACCACCATTTCTTTCAGGTGATCGTCGCCCTTATCTTCATGAAAATGAGGATTGCGTGTTTCAACCTGCAATATTTCGACTCCCTTGTCCATCGCGTCCTGATTAACAGTGGGGATAATGCCACCAAATTCCTCAAGTACATTTACTATTTCATACGGCTCAATAGCATAGCCCGACGCATATGTGAGCAGTTCGGCTAATTTAAGCGACATGCAATGCTCGCCTGAGTTGCCTGTACGCATTACTTCTGTCTCAAAGCCAGTATAGTATGATACTAGCGAATTCAGCTGCTGGTTTGTTATCTCTGATACTCTTCCCCACTTGCTAAAGTAAAGCCCCGTTTCGGATATTTTTGGCTTGTATATCCAAGATATCCTGGTCATAACGTAAGGTGTCTGAGACATTGCAATGCCCGAGGCAAATATCTTCACGTACTCGTTGACTGCACCAGGCACATAGTTGTCTGCATCAATAAATCCCACATACTCTTTACCTGCCATCTTGGCAAGCAGCATTCCTATCACCATACCCTCTGCCTTACCGCTTCTTACCATGCCATCGGGGTCAAGGATGCTGTTATAGCCTACATCCCTAAGGACTTCTGACAGGACAGGATCACGCTGGTGCAAAATGAATGCATTGCGCCCTACAAATCTGTTGAACTGCTGAAGTGCCTCCTTTTCAAGCTTGTATCTATCGACCGGTTGCCTTGCGCTGTTTGATACAATGATTGTTAGACAATCGTGTGGTATGCCGCTCAGTACTCCTTCAAGGAGGCGCAATCGCTCTCCCTTAGTGGGGATCACTATTGCCATACGTCTCTCTATATCCACGATCTGGTTATTTCCTATATTCACTATAGATTCGGAAACCGGACTGCCATCATCGAAGCCCGAGTCTAGCTCATAGACGCGTTGCACTCCATGTAGGCTGGTCGCTCCAAATCTTTCTGTATATCTTGGCAGGTCGAGCTTCATATCCTCTAGCATCTAAATACACACAATAGTTGCTTATAGCAATTTACCCTAATGAGTATGGAAATCTACTACTAGACAAATGTAATTTGTGTGGCGATGATGATAGAGAATGTTGAATAAACTCATCTGTGGCGCATTGAATGTAGGTCATAAGGGTACAATTAGAAACTCATATTTTCTCAGATCATTTGACATCAAGAGCGGGTCACTATTACCTGGCCGGATTTATCGAAGATAGGTTATTGAACCTAAGCCAAATAGATGTGATCTCAATCACGAAGTTTTTAGAACTTAGTCAAACAATCGCAGACGGTAAGAACCATTTGTGGTAGGACAATGAAGATTGATGACAGTTCAATGTATGCCAAGGGCACCACGTGCTCTTGTTTAAGAACCTGCCCCGATCTTTTTGACTATGATTATAGAGTACGAATTCTGTCGTGACATGCAGATTAGCTTCAATCAATAATGTCAGCTAAAGGCGTAATGCATCTTGATTTATTAAATAACTGTTTATAATACAGCTTGATCATTCCTGTTATGCTAGACAGAAAATATCAAAGAAAAAAGCATTCCGTAGAGAAATTCATCAAGAAATTTGGCAAGGTTGACCATTCTGTCATTTTGAATAACGTCGATATCGACTATGATACTCTCATGAGAGTACTCTCTGATTTGCGAAATGAAGGACGGATCAAATAAAAATTTATGCAGTTACAATAATGCAATGACTGTGACATGAATAGCACTTTCGCAGGGAATGCTTTTGATGCTCTGATGATTGCTTTGATGAAAGTAAGGGGTATCAAGTGTAGTTTGAATGGTAAATAGTTTTGGCAGAGATTATAGATGATAATATGGTCAGCAATGGAGAGGAAAAATCTACTACATCAGCATCTGACACAGAAATTGACGAAGACAAGACCTAAGGATATGGTACTACAAGGCATGAGAGCCATTTAATAAAACAAGTGAGGGTGTTGCTGAATCTGAAGATGTCGAGGGCAAAAAACTTAAACCTAACAAATAATTTTTTGTCATTTAGCTCATGTCACCTAACTAGCCGCATAATTGACTTGTTGTTTGATGTATTTCTGATTGATGATATTTAATTTCGCTTATCCGCTCGCATTCATGAGGATAGTTGGCGTCAAATATGTGCGTCTTAATCTGCCCCAAGCAAGAATTTTAATCTGCTATCTATTGACACTTCGTATCTACTAAGTGAGTGAGATTTCTATAATGGTCTGAGACATATTTCTTAGGCGTCGCATCTGTTAAAAGTGGAGCCAAATCTCATATGCTTATTTTATTGGTTTATTTCCTATTGCTTAAAATAGATCATCTATTATCATTTATCAAAATGAACAACCACATTTTCATCATGAGTGGAATATTATCGGTTATGTTGCTTCTTCCTACCATAACCGGGGAGTTTCTGACTTTAGCAGCACCAAATGCTTTTGGTCAACAAGTGATGTTTGACAGTTTTGATAAAGATAGCGGTGGCACTGCATCAGATACAACAAATAATAGTAATAATAATAATAATATTATAACAGACTACAATATTATCCCCGTCAGTACCACAATAGGTACTAACGGCACTAGCTCTGCGCCTTCTGGCAATATGACTGAAACCATTCCAACGATAACAGTTCGTGATTTAATCAATTCAACCTATATTGTTCCCAGAGACCTCGACGAGGACGAATCAGAGAGGAGGATAGGTAGAGCCATAAGAGATAGAATTAATGATGTCTTTCACACTGTAGTTATGAGTAATGCAACAATAATCTCCACTGCAACGATAACAAATAGCTTTTTGGACGAATCCACTAGTACCAATAATCACACGAGATTGCTTGAGATTATCGAGGACCAGGTAGATGCTGCATTGGCAGGGATTAGAACCATGTCGCAACCAGCAAACCCTCTGCTAGAGCTTCACACAGATATTGAAACGGTATGCATTGCTAACGATACCTCCCTTGCAGATTGTAATATGAATATTAGAATCCGCTAAAGGCCTTGTTTGAAAGTCTGTGGAAGAAAAATGGGAACTATAAGCACGAGCTTTCAGACCATCTTAATGTGTTCTTGCGTAGACTCTATCTTTTATTGCAGTACTGACTTCAATAGTTGGACATTGATGACGGTTCAGATCAATCTAAAGAAGATGGTGTTGAATAAGGAAGTTGTAATTAAGCCGCAGCTTGAGCTATCAAAGCTTAAACCAAAGGGTAAGCTCGAAGAACTAAGGACAGCAATCGCTGGTCAGAATCAGAACAATGTGGACATTGAACTTGAAAGAGAAGTAATAGATGCGCCTTAAGTAAAACAGATTGTATGGACCAAACTATTAAATTGGATTCCTCTAGCTAGAGAGAGACTTGTGTTCAAAGAGGAGGGAGAGGAGAGATACAATTTTTACTCCGTGTCTATGAACTCATCAGGTGATGGTGGCTCCGGATTAAGGCCCTTCCTCTTTCTCACATCTGCAACTAGTGGTCTAAATATCGAGTTTGGAACTGCCTGCCATGACTTGAAAAATGTGTTCCACATAGCCTTGCCTGCAGTTGCACCCCTCATCTTTTCCGAGAGATCAAATGTCTCAGATGCGGCGATTTCACCCTGCATGATGGCAATAATGCCCTTCTGCTCGACATTCAATAATTTGCCCCTCTTGCTGGAGAGCACGCTTGATACTTGACCTATCAGATCCTGGGGGCACTTGACTTCTATACCAAGTATTGGCTCTAGCAGCACAGGATCAGCGATCAGCATTGCACCAAGCATCGACCTCCTTGTGGCAGGCATTAGCTGAGCAAGGCCCCTGTGCGCCGGGTCTTCATGAGGGACGAAGTGATGCAGAACAAACTTGACTCCTCTTACTGCTTCATGTGCAATAGGCCCATTGCGTATTACATCATCAAACCCTGATCGTATCGAATCCATGGACTCATGTAGGTACTGAACACCCTTTGTTTCATCTATCAGCATGTTGCCACTGACATCGATTGCTGCGACACTCCTTGCTTCATCTGCCTCCCATCCCTTCTCCCTCAACATCCTAGCCATCTCCTTTTTGTCCATATCTTCCTTGAGCTTGCCAGTCCTTATCATGTCAAGAACGTCGTCTGGCAGAGTCTCGACGCGCATGAATATCTTGTTGTGCTTGTTGGGAGACTTACTCATTATCGGGCCTGCCTTTGCCCTTATGGTCTCACGGTAGTTGATCAGTGGCTGGGTCGTAACGATGTCAAGACCTGCCTCCTGCAAAAGTGAAGTAGCTATTTCTAGGTGAAGCACACCCATACCAGCCATCAGGGTTTCGCCGGACTCTTCGTTTATCTTGACTATAAGGTTAGGGTCTTCTACCGTCAGCCTGCGCAGAGCCTCGACTAGCTTGGGCAGATCCTTGGGGTGCTTTGGCTCTACTGCAATAGTGACCACAGGCTCTGAGACGTATTTGATGGATTCAAATGCAACTGATCCCTTGACGGTCGAAAGGGTCTCACCTGCAACTGCGTAGTCGAGCCCGAGCAGTGCTGGAATATTACCTGCAGGCAGAAAGCCCACAATCTCTCGTGTGTTGCCCATGTAGATGTTGACAGACTGGACCCTGCCTGCCCTCTTTGCGTCTACAAGGTAGACTTCGTCACCGTCCTTGATAGTGCCGGAGTAAAGCCTACCAGTAGCGACTCTACCAGCTTGTGGGTCGACATTAATCGTAGTGACCATCATAAGTGCAGGTCCCTTTTCGTTACACTCTACTAGGGCCTTGCCAATGTCAGAGTTGAGCTCCCCAGGCCAAATCTTTGGGATTCTATATCTTTGTGCAACATGAGGCGGTGGGTGGTGCTCTACAACCATTCCAAGCACTGCATCTGACAGTGGTGCTCTTTCTGCAAGCGCTTTGATGGCATTTGGATCGTTGCTCATATAAGCGTCATAAACGTCCTTGAACTTGATACCCTTCTTTTGGGCCATCTTGAAGTTAAATCCCCATCTGTCCTTGGCAGAGCCAAAGGCTACGGTGTTGCCCTGAATACTTACCTTCCACTTTTCCTTGATTTCCGGCTCGGCGTAAATGTCAATCAGCTGGTTAAAGTGGTTGATGATATTGATCAGCCACCTTTGCATCTCGTCCGGATTCAGCTTCAACTCTTTGACGAGTCTGTCTATCTTGTTAATGTAAAGCACAGGCCGTACACGCTCTTCTAGGGCCTGCCTGGTAACAGTCTCTGTCTGAGTCATGATGCCTTCTACCGAGTCAGAAACAACGACTACGCCATCAATCGCACGAAGCGCACGGGTTACCCTGCCAGTAAAGTCGATGTGACCGGGGGTATCTATCATGTTAATAACATATTCCTTGCCTTCAGTTTCGTAAAATAGCGTGACATTTGCTCCTCTAATTGTCATTTGGCGGTTTTGCTCAAGCTTCATAGAGTCAAGCGCCAGAGCCTGACCTGCTACAGACGGAGAAATGATGCCCGATGCTGCCAGCAGGCTATCACTCATGGTTGTCTTACCGTGGTCAACGTGGGCAATGACGCCAAAGTTGCGTATCTGATCCTTATTACCAATTATTCTCAAAATATCTTGAGTTGACTTAAACTTTGGCATATGATCAAGCCAAAAAAGTTTGGCGCAGGATATTAAATGTTGTTCCTTCTAAGAGACGAACAGGATTCCATGGTTTAATAGTGACAGAAGCGACCAAAGAAATGACAATTGGATATAACTCTTGGTCATACACCGGATGCAGATGACGCTTTCATGTTCTACGCACTTGCATCTGGTAAGCTTACATCCATCTTTTTGATTAAGCATGTCATACAGGATATTGAAACGCTGAATTTACGTGCTCTGAATCATGAACTGGACGTGACAGCGGTGTCAGCTCACGCATATGCCCATTTAAAAGATTACGTTATACTAAAGAGTGGAGGCAGCTTTGGGCTCAATTATGGCCCAATCGTCATAACGAGAAAGGAAAACATAATGTCCCTCGCTCAACTGCAAAATGCAACAATTGCAATTCCCGGCAAACTCACTTCAGCCAACCTGCTCTTGAAACTGGCAATTGGCAAGTTTAAAGAAAAAGTGGTACCGTTTGAGACAGTACCGGATGCCGTCGCCGGAGGAAATGTAGACGCTGGGCTTGTCATACACGAAGCTCAGATAGCATATGACAAGACCAAATTTGCCAGTGCCCTCGACCTTGGCCATTGGTGGTCCAAGAATACGAGCAACCTGCCTGTGCCCCTTGGCATCAACGTTGGAAGCACTCGGACTATGAGCATAGCTCAAATAAAGGAATTCAGTAACCTGTTTACAAAATCTATCAAGTATGGCCTTGATAACATTGACGCCGCACTTGATTACGCGATGCAGTTTGGCAGAGGACAGCCAAAAGAAACGATAAGAAAATTTGTAAAGATGTATGTTAACAACTTGACCCTGGATATGGGACAGGAAGGCAAGAAAGCACTAGAGAAAATGTTTGAAATGGCACAGGAGCGAAAAATAGTAGAATCAGATATCCAAATTGAAGTTGTATAATATGATATATTGTTGCTGCCATTTCATTTTGCTCCTTTTTGTCAAGTGAATGATTGAGAACATCTTTGCTATTTGATCCTGTGACTACTGAGTCGAGGTGCGTATCTCATAAGCAAGGGTCAATATGGGCAGGTCATGAGACGGTGCACATGGACTTTAAAGTCATTTTGTGCATAATATAGTTGTGATTAGAAAAGCCATTTTATTATGGATTATCTCAAGAATTGCTAAATCCGTCACGAGGAGAGCATTCAATCCTAGAAGAAGATATCAATAACTTTACTTTTTTATTAAAAAAGTATGTTTACTATCTGCCAAAAACAATTTTAGTATCTTATTTATTACAATTCCATAGGTTGTATATATATGTCGAACCAGCGCTTGCCTAACGAAGAAGACATACAAAGAGTTAGTGATGTGGAGGAATCAGTTGATCTCCACACCGTTCAAGGACTGCAAGAAGAAGTACCAACTACCGCTACCTTGCCAGCAAACGAGGAAGAAGAAAATGCAGAGAATGTGGTAGCCTCAACTAACGAAGCAAATGAAGAAAAATCGTCCTCATCTTCTTCAGATGCAGACCAAGAAAAAGAAGAAGAACCTGTTGAAGATAAGGGTAAACGAGCTGACGAAGAACAACAGATTACAGAATTAGATGCAGCCAAACAACAACAACAACAACAACAACTAGTGCCCACAATGTCACCTGAGCAGGTATTGTTATTGCAAGTGCTTAGGCGAGCTAAACGTCAGCAAGATCTTATCATAGAAA